>JAZSPC010000050.1:0-119284 GCA_045537285.1 Clostridia bacterium | reverse complement strand
AAATGTTTTTCATAACTACTAAATCTAGATTCTCTAAAATCTTCATAAAAGTATTCTACATTAAACTGAAAATCTGCTATTGAAATTATTACTGATTGCCATTTTTCTTCTCCAAGTTCCATACAAACCTTTTGAAGCTTCTTTATTTGAGAATATAGCTTATCTACTAATCTTAGATATTCATTTTCATTTATACTAAATTTATTTGGTACTTCATAGACATTTACTGGATTTTTTTTAAGTATTCCACTTGGTATATAATAAAAATACAATTCACCTGTCTCTAGGTTATTTGGACGCTCCAAAATAGAGGAATAAAGAAAAACTTTATTCCACTTTTCTGGAATCATATAAAATAACTGTCTTTGGATTTCCCTGTATATTTTTTGTATTTTTGGATCTATTACCACGTTTATCCTACCTTTATCTTTCTAGTAAACTTTCACCTGTCATATCTTCTGGTTTCTCTAAGCCCATAATATCTAACATTGTTGGTGCTAAATCTGCAAGTTTACCTGTCTTTAACTTAACGTCTTCTAATCCTACTATTACTAATGGAACTGGATTTGTAGTATGTGCAGTATGAGGTTCACCTGTTTTATAGTCTACCATTTGTTCTGCATTTCCATGATCTGCTGTTATTAATAGTACTCCATTTACTTCTTCTATAGCTTTAGCAACTCTACCTACACATTCATCAATTGTTTCTATAGCTTTAATTGCTGCGTCTAAATTTCCTGTATGACCTACCATATCAGGATTTGCATAATTTAATATAATACTATTGTATTTTCCACTCTTAATTGCTTCTACTACATTGTCTGTTACTTCATATGCACTCATTTCTGGCTTTAAATCATATGTTTCAACTTTGGGAGAAGGAACTAAAATTCTATCTTCTCCTTCATATTGTTTTTCATTTCCTCCATTAAAGAAGAATGTTACATGTGCATATTTTTCTGTTTCTGCAATTCTTAATTGTTTTAGACCTTTGCAGCTAATGTATTCTCCAAAAGTATTTGTTAATACTGTTGGTTTGAATGCTACATTTACATTTGGCATTGTTTCATCATATTGAGTGAAACATACAAAGTATAGATTTTTTAAATCTACTGTTTCAAATTCAGCAAATTCTTTATCTACCAATGTTCTAGTTATTTCTCTTGCTCTATCTGGTCTAAAATTAAAGAATATAACTGAGTCATTGTCTTCTATTTTAGCTACTGGTTTGTCTCCACCATGTAACACAGTTGGTTCTACGAATTCATCAAATACTTCTTTTTGATATGATGCTTCTATTGCCATTTCTGCTGATGTAGCTTTTACCCCTTCACCTTTAACCATTGCATCATAAGCTTTTTGAACTCTTTGCCATCTCTTATCTCTGTCCATTGCAAAGAATCTTCCTGATATTGTAGCAATTCTTCCAATTTCTTTTTCTTTCATTTTTTCTTCAAGTTGTAATATGTAGTTTTCACCTGAAGCTGGTGGTGTGTCTCTTCCATCTAAGAAACAATGTACATATACATCTTCAAAACCTTTTCTTTTTGCAAGTTCTAATATTGCAAATAGGTGTCTCATATGACTATGTACTCCACCATCTGATAAAAGACCCATTATATGTAATTTTGAATTATTTTTCTTACAGTTTTCTATTGCTGCACATAATTCTGGTACACTGAAAAAGTCTCCATCTTCTATTGCTTTTGTAATTCTTGTTAATTCTTGATATACAATTCTTCCTGCTCCTATGTTTGTGTGCCCTACTTCCGAATTTCCCATTTGTCCTTCTGGAAGTCCAACATTTAAACCACTTGTATACACTTGTGTTGTTGGATTCATTTTCATTAGTTCATCAATATTAGGTGTTTTTGCAAGTTCTACCGCATTTCCTGCTGCATTTGAATTATTACCAAAACCATCTAATATCATTAGCATTGTTAATTTGCTATCCATATAGTTTTTTCGTCTCCTTTTATTTGTTATAATTTACGATTTTTGCAAATTCGTCTGGCTTTAAGCTAGCTCCACCTACTAAGCCACCATCTATATCTGACATATTGAATAGTTCCGTAGCATTTGAAGATTTTACGCTTCCGCCATATTGTATTATAACACAGTCTGCTACATCTTTTCCATATATTTCTTCAATTTCTTGTCTAATTTCCTTAATGCTGTTATTAGCGTCTTCTGATGTTGCTGTTTTTCCTGTTCCTATTGCCCAAATTGGTTCATAAGCTATTATTGTATTTTTTACTTGTTCTGGTGTTAAACCAGCTAGTGCTAAACGTGTTTGTGATGTTATTATTTCAGCTGTTATACCAGATTCTCTTTGTTCTAAACTTTCTCCAACACATACTATTGGTTTTAATTCATTTTCGAAAGCTACTTTTAATTTTTTGTTTACAGTTTCATCTGTTTCATTAAAATATTGTCTTCTTTCAGAGTGTCCTAAAATCACATATTCAACTCCAATTGATTTTAACATTTTTGCAGAAACTTCTCCTGTATATGCACCATTTTCAGCCCAATGCATATTTTGTGCACCTATTTTAATATTTGTATTTTGTGCTGTAAGTAGTGCATAGAATAAGTCTGTATATGGAACACATAATACAACTTCATTTTCTGTATCTTTTACTAATGGTGTGAATTCTTCTATAAATGCAATTGCTTCATTTGGAAGCATATTCATTTTCCAATTTCCTGCTATTACTTTTTTTCTCATAATTATCATTTCCTTTCCAAATTATTTATCTAACAAACATTCAATTCCAGGAAGTTTCTTACCCTCTAAGAATTCAAGTGATGCTCCACCACCTGTTGAAATATGAGAAAATTTATCTGATATTCCTAATTTTTCAATAGCTGCTGCTGAATCTCCACCACCAATTATGGTTACTGCATCTAAATCTCCTAATGCTTTTGCTAAACTATTTGTTCCAACTGCAAATTGGTCAAATTCAAATAATCCAACTGGTCCATTCCATACAACAGTTTTTGCTTTTGAAAGCTCTTCAATATACATTTTTATTGTTTCATTTCCAATGTCATATCCTTCCCACTCATCAGGAATTTCTGTATATTTAACAACTTTACTTTCTGTGTTTGGATCAAATTCTTTACCAACTTTTGTATCTACTGGTAACATGAATTTTACACCTTTTTGTTTTGCTTTTTCCATTAATTCTTTTGCTAAATCTAATTTATCTAATTCACAAATTGAGTTTCCAACACTATATCCCATAGCTTTAAAGAAAGTATATGCCATTGCTCCACCTATCATTAATGTATCAACTTTTTCAAGTAGAGCTTCTATTACCCCAATTTTATCAGATACTTTCTTTCCACCTAATATTGCCATAAATGGTCTTTTTGGATTATTTAAAGCATCGCCCATGAAGTTTAATTCTTTTTCAATTAAAAATCCTGATACTGATGGCAAATAGTCTGCAACACCTGCTGTTGAAGCATGTGCTCTATGAGCTGTACCAAATGCATCATTTACAAATACTTCTGCAAAAGAAGCTAATTTTTTAGAAAATTCTGGATCGTTATCTGTTTCTTCTCTATGGAATCTAACGTTTTCTAATAAAACAATTTCTCCCTCAGCCATATTGTTTACTAAATTTTGTGCATCTTCTCCAATTACATCTTTCGCAAGCTTTACTTCTTTACCTAATAATCTTGCAAGTTCCGCCGCTATTGGTTTTAATGAGAATTCTGGTTTAAATTCTCCTTTTGGTCTTCCTAAATGTGAACAAAGTATAACTTTGGTATTATTATCTAATAAATACTTTATAGTATCTAATGCAGATACTATTCTTCTATTATCTGTGATATTTCCATTTTCATCTTGTGGAACATTAAAATCACATCTAACTAAAACTTTCTTTCCTTTAACATCAATATCTCTAACTGTTTTTTTATTCATAAATTTTCTCTCCTTTATTTTAAACACAAAAGGAACGATTTGCATCGTTCCTTTCTTAATATTTTATTCATTTAAAAAGTGCGATGCCACTTTTTTGATTTAGTTTTTAGATGCTATATAGCAAGCTAAATCAACTAATTTATTTGAATATCCCCATTCATTGTCATACCAAGCAACTAATTTTACAAATGTATCTGTTAATTGAATTCCTGCTGTTGAATCAAATATTGATGTATGAGCATCATGTATGAAATCAGATGAAACAACTGGATCTTCTACATATTCAATTATTCCTTTCATTTCATTTTCAGATGCTTTTTTTACTGCTGCACAGATTTCTTCCATTGTAGCTGGTTTTGCTAAGTTACATGTTAAGTCTACTACTGAAACGTCAACAGTTGGTACTCTAAATGCCATACCTGTTAATTTACCATTTAATTCTGGTATAACTTTTCCAACAGCCTTTGCTGCTCCTGTCGATGATGGTATTATGTTTGCAGCTGCTGCTCTACCACCTCTCCAATCTTTTTTAGAAGCTCCGTCAACAGTTTTTTGTGTTGCTGTTGTAGCGTGAACTGTTGTCATTAATCCATCTTTAATTCCAAAGTTGTCGTTTATTACTTTTGCAAGTGGTGCTAAACAGTTTGTTGTACAAGATGCATTTGAAACTATATTCATATCTGGTGTGTATTTATCATTATTAACTCCCATTACAAACATAGGAGCATCTTTTGATGGTGCACTTATTATTACTTTTTTAGCTCCTGCATCAATATGCGCTTGTGCTTTTTCTAATGTTGTGAATACGCCTGAACATTCTAAAACATATTCAACTCCTAATTCTCCCCATGGGATATTTTTAGGATCCATTTCATTATATACTTTTATTTCTTTTCCGTTTACTACTAAAACTCCATCTTTTCCTGATACTTCTCCATCGAATTTTCCATGTACAGTGTCATATTTTACCATATAGGCCATGTAATCAGCTTCAACGAATGGATCGTTTATTGCAACTACTTCAACCTCCTCTTTCTTTAATGCTGCTTGGAATGCTAAATTTCCTATTCTTCCAAAGCCATTAATTCCAACTTTTACTGACATAAAATTTCCTCCATTCTGATACCCTTTTTTTGTGTATCCGTAAATAATTTCGTCCTTTTAGACCCTTTCATTGTATAACAAAAAAGAATACTTGTAAAGTATTCTTTTTATTTTTTGTATTAATTTTTATTCTTGAACTTCAACTGTTGCTTCTGCATCTGTGTTTTTGTTCTTTTTACCAAAACTTACTTCTTGGAACAAGAAATCACGGATTTGTTTCCATGTAATTTCTTGGTATAAGAATGCATTTAAATCATCCTCAAATTTTTGTTGTGCTGGTGTTAATGTAACTTTGAAATCACTATTTAAGTATTCTTCTGCATCTTGTAACCAAAACGCTTTACATCTTGACCAAAAACTTGGTTTCGCTGGTAATGTTGTTTCAACTGGTTTAAACATATTTCCCATATTTATACGCCTCCTCATTAGTAATAAATTACTTTCACCATATTTATATTACAAATATCGATATTTTTCAATAGTTTTTGTGTTAAATGTTTATTACGTTTATATTACAATAATGTTACATTGTTCCAATCAGTTCTTCTTGATCATTTTCTATTATTTTTACCTCTTTTGTTTGGTTATGATACTTAGCTATATAGTTATTCTTCACCTTTACTACTAAATAATTAGCAGTATGTCCTTTTATATATTCTCCATATTGTTCTTCAAATAATACTTCTACTGTTTTTCCAATATATTCAGCATTATATTCTTCCTGATTTTTATTTGATAGTTCAATTAATTTTTTGCTTCTTAGTTCTTGAATATCTGGTGTTACCTGATTTTCCATCAAATCAGCTTTTGTGCCTTTTCTTCTTGAATATTTAAATATATGCATTTTATAGAAACTAATCCTCTTTAAGAATTCATAAGTTCTATTAAACTCTTCTTCTGTTTCCCCTGGAAATCCTACTATTATATCTGTTGTTAAAATAACATCATTATATGTATTTCTTAATAACTTTGTAACATTCTCAAACTCTTCCGTTGTATATCTTCTATTCATTCTCTTTAAAGTTACATTACATCCACTTTGAAGTGATAAATGAAAATGATGACATATTTTATTTAGTTTTGATAATCTGTTTAAAAATTCTTCATCTATTATCGTTGGTTCTAATGAACCTAATCTTATTCTTTTAATTCCATCTATTTTATTAATCTCTTCTAACAAATCTATCAGGGTGATATCTTCTTTAAAATCTTTTCCATATGATGCTATATGAATACCAGTAAGTACAACTTCTTTTACGTCTCTCTCTGCTAAGCTCTTTACTTCTTCTATTACACTTTCTAATTTTCTGCTTCTCACTCTACCTCTTGCATATGGGATTATACAATATGAACAAAATCTATCACATCCATCTTGCACTTTTATTACTGCTCTCGTTTTTTCCATATTTGTAGTTGTTCCAAAATCTATGAATTCTCTTTGATGCAAAACATCTTCTAAATGTACTATTTTTTCTTTTTCAAACTTTTCTACATATTTTACTATTTCTTTCTTCTCATTATTCCCTAAAATTAAATCTAATTCTTCAATTTCTTCTAGTTTATCTTTTGACACTTGTGCATAACATCCAACTGCAACAACAATTGCATTTAAGTTTAATTGTTTTGCTTTTCTTATCATTTGTCGAGATTTTTTATCCGACATATTTGTTACTGTACAAGTATTTATTACATATATATCTGCTTTTTCTTCAAAATTTACTATTTCATAACCTGAGTTTATAAAGCTTTCTTCCATTGCATTTGTTTCATATTGATTTACCTTACAACCCAAAGTGCAAAATGCTACCTTTTTCATTCTAACTTCTCCTTTTTATTCCTGTATTATATTATATCATACAAAAAAGGATGAAATCAAATTCATCCTTTCATTTTATCTTTTAACCTTTCCATCTAAAACATCAAGATTATCTAATGCTTTACCTGTCCCTAATGCTACACATGATACTGTGTCATTTGCTATCATTACATTTATCCCTGTTTTTTCTTGTAATAGCTTGTCTAACCCATCAAGTAGAGCTCCTCCACCTGTCATATAGATTCCTCTATCACTGATATCTGCCGCAAGTTCTGGTGGTGTTTTTTCTAAAACACTACATACTGCATCAACTATCATCATAGCTGGCTCTATGAGAGCTTCCATCATTTCACTTGAATGTATTGTAAGTGTTTTAGGAAGACCTGTTGATAAATCTCTTCCTCTAATATCCATTTCTATATCTTGTATTTTAGGATACACACAACCAATATTTACTTTTAATTCTTCGGCTGTTCTTTCTCCAATTATTACATTGTGTTTTTTCTTTATATATTTAATAACTGCTTCATCAAATTTATCGCCAGCAACTTTTATTGATGTACTAACAACAGAACCTCCAAGTGATATGACTGCTATATCTGTTGTTCCTCCACCTATATCTACTATCATGTTTCCACACGCTTTTGATATATCAATTCCTGCTCCAATAGCTGCTGCTATTGGTTCTTCTATTAAATATACCTTTCTAGCTCCTGCTTGTGAAGCTGCATCTATAACAGCTTTTCTTTCTACTTCTGTTACCTGTGATGGTATACATATCATTATTCTTGGAGCAAATATAGTTTTGCCACATATTTTATTTATAAAATATTTTAACATTTTCTCTGTTACTGTATAGTTTGAAATTACTCCGTCTTTCAATGGTCTTGTTGCTACAATATTCCCTGGTGTTCTACCAAGCATTCTTCTAGCTTCTTGTCCAACAGCTAATACTTCATTTGTGTTGTTATCTACTGCAACTACTGATGGTTCCCTTAAAACAACCCCTTTACCTTTTACAAAGGCTATAACTGTTGCAGTTCCTAAATCAATTCCTATATCTTGTCCAAAACCAAACAT
Organism: Clostridia bacterium; assembly: GCA_045537285.1. Classification (GTDB taxonomy): domain Bacteria; phylum Bacillota; class Clostridia; order TANB77; family CAG-508; genus HGM13634. The sequence goes on along the minus strand of JAZSPC010000050.1, from coordinate 111,350 downwards.
AAACTATCTTCTCCTTAATTTTTTGATAAAAAAATTGTAACGAATGTTACAAATTCGTTACAATTATATTACATATATTTCGAAATTTCAAGTACTTTTTATATTTTATTATATTAATAAGTACATAAACAAAAGTGTTCCATATAAAAAGTATAAATTTGCTTCATCAGATTCAAATTCTTCCGCTGATACATTTTGAACATCATTTGTTGTTGTTATTGTTACATAACTAACATCTGTTAATTTATATCCCATTTCAAACTCTCGAACCTGATTTGGTTTTAAATTGTTTATTTCTATATATTTTGTTCCCAAATTCACATCTCTTGGTGAATACATATCTATTTTTAAGTATGTACCATCTATAATTTTTTCTGTGTTATTTTTTATACTACCTTTTACTATACCATTTATATATGTGGCTTTATTTTCTGTAATAGTTATTTCTGGCGAACTTACATGTATTCTTGCTTCTTTTGGTTTATATGTTCCATTTATAGAGAAATATATAACAATATCAGAAAAAATCCACAATGCGGCAATTAGTAAACCATATATTAAAAATGTTTTCATTCTTTTCATAACTTTTCCTACCTTTATTTCAACTTATATATAAATTATATACAGATATCGTGATTTTGTCAAATTTATTCATTGTTTAAGTATTCTTATTTCTCTTTTCCTATATCTCCACGTTGTTGTGTATAAGATATAGAGTTCTCATCACACTCTAATACTATTCCTTTGTGTGCACCATCATCTGATAACATATTCTCAAATTTTTTTCTTTTTTCACTAGAACTATCTGTTTTTGTTTGTTCTGGTAATAATTCAAATTGTTTTTCTATAAATCTTCTTATGAATGGCAATCTTTTTAAAAACTTGCTTGAAGCTAATTTTTTAGCAACTTTTTGACCAAAGCTTAACTGTGTTTGATTTTCATCTAAATGTTCTTTAATGTCTGGTGATGTAATTCTTAACGCAGGGTTCTGTTGTTTTTTTCTTTTTTCTAATTTTTCTTTATCAATTTTAGAGTCTAATACCTCAATATCAGATAAATCTTTTGGATTTTTAGTATACATTTTTTTTACATAAACACATTCTGGGGTTGCAGTTCTAAATTTTGTTCCCGCAAACTGTGTTTCTTTCTCTGTATATTCTAGCTCAACAAATTCTGGTGAATATATTTTTTCTAAAACCTTAGGAACTCTTTCCCCTTTTTTGTTTTCTTGCATAAAATATTCTCTTATAATAAGCGTTTTATCTTTTTCTCGCCTAAACAAGAAAAAACCCAAATGAAATTCATTATCTTTATGATTTGCTATAACTTCGTGTTCTCCTTGTGTATAATTCAACTCTTCTTTAAATATTTTTTTGTTATTTAATCTATTATCCTCAAAAATATAATCTGTACCGTCCAAAGCTTCTCTAACCTTTTCAATATCTTTTTCCGCTACTAGAAAATCAATATCCTCATGGTATCTAAATAGTGGTGTTTCAGTAGCTATAAATGCCGATAATGCGCCTACTAAATAATAGTCTACTCCTAGTTTATTTAATCTATCACAAACTATTCTTAAAGTATCTTCTATTAATTTGTGATTTTCTTCAACAGATATAGCCCCTGGTGTATAATTTGTAGCTTTATTAATCCTTATTTGTTCAATTATTTCTTCTTTTGTATTATAGCTTTCTTTATCAAATTCTAATAAAGCTTCTATACAAGCATCAAATATTTCTGGTTCTACTGAGCCACCTAAAAAAGAATCAATATTTAAAGCAATATAATCTATTACCTCTTTTGAATTCATACTTTTTAATTTATCTACTATTGATTGAATCTGTTCTTCTTTAACTGATCTATTTACTTTACTATTAAGTAACCTTACCAATTCTTCAATATTTTTTCTTTTTTCTTCCACCATTTTCTCCTATATGTTCTTATTTAAAATTCCCGGCTTTACCTTAATTTTATATCTAATTAGCAAAATTATCAAGTATTATTGTTAATTAATTGCTAACTCTTTATCTAAAAAAGTAGAATAAATATATGTCTTGCTTACTTCCTTATTTAGTGCTTCTTCTAATGCTTCTTTGTATAATTCAAGTTGTTTAGAATATTTCTTTATTAACTCATTTTCATTTATTACATAGTCTGTTTTGTAGTCTACAAGTATTAGCTCATTTTGTTCGTTAATATAGTATAAATCTATAATACCTTGTACTAAAACTTCTTCCTCTATATTATTACTATAAATATCCTTTGTAGAAATTGTTGCATAGAATGGCTTTTCTCTTTCTACAAGTTTGGCATTTTTTATCTCTTGCCATAAATTTGACTTTGTAAAGTTTAGTATTCTATTTACATCTATATTCTCCGCTTCCACACTTGATATTTTCTTTTTAAATAGTAGATTTTCTATTAAATCTTTAACTTTTTCTTCTGTATATTCTTCTTTAATGTTTAAATGTTGCATACACAAATGAATTAAAGTTCCTTTTTGTGCACCAGTTAATTTACTTGTTTCTTCTTTTAAAAATTCTGGTGTTTTCATTGTGGTTTTCTTAAATTCATTATCCATATTTTCAAGTTGCTTTATTTTACTTACAGAAGTTTTTCCTTCTATTTTGCTAAGCTCAATATATTCATACTGCCAATTAAGTTTAGTTTTTATTTCATCTGCATCTTTAACCTTAATATCTTTTAAAATATCTTCTAAGTTAATATTTTCTTCTTTTTTATCAGAAACTTCTTCATTTTTTAATACTGCTTCTTTTGCAACTTTTTCTAAACTCATTATATTTGTATTTTCATTTTTTAAATATACAAGCTCTATCCAATCTAAATATGATTTATATTTTTTTAGTAAATTTATATTAATTTTTTCTTTCTTAGAATAAAGATTTAACAAATCTTCCTTTTCTTTTAAATCCTTATCCATATCACTTGAAATTCCAGTTATAATTAGTCTTTCTTTTGCTCTTGTTAATGCTACATACAATATTCTCATTTCTTCTGATATTATTTCTTCTTTTGATTTAATTTTAATTGCTTCTTTTGCTAGTGTTGAGTATTGTAGTTTTTTATCACTATCAATATAGTTTACACCTAGTCCTAAATCTTGATGCAACAATACTGGATTATTTAAATCTTGTACATTAAATTTTTTATTGCTATTACATAAAAATACAATAGGAAATTCTAGTCCCTTACTCTTATGAATACTCATTATTCTAACTACATTTTCATTTTCACCAATTAATTTCGCAGATGATAAATCTCCACTGCTTGTTCTAACTTTTTCTATGAAGTTTATAAAGTTGTATAAGCCTTTAAAACTTACTTTTTCATATTGTTTTGCTTTTTCAAATAATAGTTTTAAGTTAGCTTGTCTTAGTATTCCGTCTGGCATTAAACTTACATAGTTATAGTAGCCTGTATCTATGTATATCTTCCATATTAATTCGTCTAATTCTAAGTACTCTGATTCGTCTCTCCATAAAGATACTTTCTCTAAAAATATATGTATTTTTTCTTTTATAACATCTTCATTATTATATGCTTTCATAGCTTCATAGAAAGATTTTTTAGGCTCTCCTAATCTTATTCTTACAAGCTCATTATCTGTAAAGCCACCTATCATACTTCTTAATACTGATACTAATGGAATATCTACTGTTGGGTTGTCTATTACCTTTAACAAATTCATAATTGTTTGAATTTCTATTGAGTTTAAATACTCAGTAGATGTGTCACTATATACTGGAATATCTAAATTAATTAATTCATTTTCAAATATATTCGCCTTGTCTTTTGTTGACCTTAAAAGTACTACTATATCTTTATATGTAATAGGTCTATAACCCACTTTTTTATCAAATACAACTTGTTTTGAATCTAATATTTCTTTTACTTTTTCAGCTACAAATTTTGCTTCCAATTCTATATTTTGCATTGGCTCTTCTAGTTCTTCTTTTTCTTGTTCTTCTAATTCTTCTGTTTTATTATCTATAACTAAAATTTCTGTATTGGCTTTAACACATTGTTTTTCTGTTTCTTCATAATTTGCACCCAAATTCAAATACTCTTCTTCTGTGTAATCTATATCTCCTAGGTTCTTAGACATTATTTCTTTAAAAATTAAGTTTGTTGTATCTAATATGTTTTCTCTACTTCTAAAATTTTTAAATAGTTGTATTTTATTTCCTCTGCTTGCTACATTATCTTCTAATGTATATTTTTCATATTTATCTAAGAATAATTCTGGTCTTGCTTGTCTAAATTTGTATATACTTTGCTTTACGTCTCCAACCATGAAGATGTTGCTTCCATTTGATATTGATGTTAAAATACTCTCTTGAACTAAGTTAGAGTCTTGATACTCGTCTATTGCAATTTCTACAAATTTATTTTTATACTTTAAAGCTATTTCACTTGGAATATACTTCTTGTTTTCCTTTCTTCTTAATAATATGTTTAAAGTATTATGTTCAATATCACTAAAATCTACTAGATTTTTTTCTTTTTTAGCTTGTTTTAATAATTCATCATATTCGAATATTAATTCTTTTAATGATTTCAATGTTTGATACATATCTAATATATCTTGTTTCGCTTGCTTTGAATTGCAATCAATAGATTCTAATGTTTTCTTTATTTGTTTTCTTATTTCATCTCTTTTTTCTTTTGCTATTTCTTTTTCTTCTAATATGATTTTCTTATCTATTGGCCATTTTTCGAATTTCATTTCAAGAACATTATTATATATTTCATCCCATTTTTCTAAATTTAAAACATTATCTAATTTTTGTATATCAGAACCTATTACTAATGCATATTTTTTTAGTTCTTCAAATCTTTCTATATTACTTTTTACTTTTTCCAATTTTACTTTTGAATCTAATAATTCTTCTTTAAAATTAGAAATTAATATTTTTCCCCATTCAGTTTTAGAAAAATCTTCTTCAATCTTTCCTTCTAAATTATATTTTTCTATTTGTTCTTCTAACCATTCATTTGGAAATGGGTGGCTTTGTATAAAGTTGTATATATTTAATATTAACTCTTTTAATGGCTCATCTGTTGAATATGTTGTGTATGTCTCTAAAAGTTTTAAAAAGTTTTTATCTTCTTCCTCATATTTTTTATCAAATAATTCTTCTAATGTTTCTTGTTTTATTAGCTCTAATTCCGCATTATCTGCTATTCTAAAATTAGGTGATATATATATTTCATAAAAATTATTTTTTACTACATCTAAACAAAATGAGTCTATTGTGCAAATACTTGCTCTTCCTATTAAATTAATTTGTTTTTGTAAATGAGCATTATCTGGGTCTTCTTCTATTTTTTTGTATATCGCTTCTAATATTCTTTCTCTCATTTCAGACGCTGCTGCATTTGTAAAGGTTACTACTAAAATTTCATCTATATTTATTTTTTGATTTATTATTTTGTTTATTATACGCTCAACTAAAACTGCTGTTTTACCACTACCAGCAGCTGCGGCAACTAATATGTTGTTCCCTGTTTTTTCTATTGCTTGTAACTGTTCGTTTGTCCATTTTACATTACTCATAATTTTACACCTTTTATTTTTTTCACATTATATCATATATTAAAAATAATGAAAAGAGAGACTTCAAATTGAAATCTCTCTTTTTGATTATACGGGTGGTTGGGTTACTGTTAATAGAACCTTAGTTTTGTCAAGTATTTCTTTAACTTCTTTTTGTTCCTTCTTGGTTATTGTTTTATAACCAGCTATACTTGGACCAACTTTTAATATTGTATCGCTACACATTTTCATTATGTCTTCATACTCTTTGGCTCCTTCTAAATCACCTTTAAGTAAACAATGATATCTTCCCTTATGGCTCTGAGACAGATAATAAAATATTAGCTTGTATTGTTTAACCCTTTTATTATCTAAGATTATCTCAATAATATACTTAATAATATGTACAAGTATATTGATTCCATAAAATATCAATGCAATATTAACAATTGTTGTGTTCTTTCCTAAAACACATAACGATATTAGATGTCCTAATATAAACCAATACAAAAATGTGCCAACAATCCGGAAAATCTTTTTTAACTTCATAATAAAAAATTATTTTAATATTTAGTTAACCCCAGATGTAAAATGGAGTTTAAAAAGTTAACTATTTATTATTATACCACATTTTTCTAAATTAATCAAATACGGTATACTTGTGGTATACCGTATTTATTCTCTATTTATTACATAAATTTCTTGCTGTTTGTACTCCTGATGCTGATGCCATCATAAGTCCTCTTGTTAGTCCTCCGCCATCTCCAATTGAATACAATCCTTTTATACTTGTTTCAAATTTATTGTCTATTGCTAGTTTATTACTATAAAATTTTATTTCTGGTCCATATAATAAGTTATCTGGATGTGCAAATCCTTCTACTACTTTATCTAGTGAAGATATAAATTTTAATATATTTGTCATTGTTCTATATCCTAATGCAAATGTTATATCTCCTGCTACTGCTGATTTTAGAGTTGGGACTACTGAATTATTTTTCAATTCTTCTTCCCATGTTCTCTTTCCTCTATAAATATCTCCTAATCTTTGTACAACTATATTTCCATTTCCTAATGCATTTAAGTTTCTTGCTACATTTCTACCATATTCTATTGGTTTATTAAATGGATACTCAAAGTTATGAGATACAAGTATTGCTAAGTTTGTATTTGTACTTTTCTTCTCTTTATATGAATGTCCATTTACTAATGTAATATTATTATCATAAACTTCTGTTGATACAAATCCACTTGGGTTTTGGCAAAAGGTTCTTACTTTATCTCTAAATGGATATGGTTTTGATATGAACTTTCCTTCATACATGTATTTGTTAATTTCTTTCATTACTTTATCTGGTAATTCGTATCTTATTCCTATATCTACTGTTCCCGCCATTGTTTTAATATTGTGTTTATCACACATTTTCACAAGCCAGTTTGCACCTTTTCTTCCTACGGCTAGTACTACTTTATCTGCTGATATTGTTTCATCTTCATTGTATTCTTCATTATCTGCATATTGGGAAGGTCTAATTTTTACCCCTTTTACTTCATTTTCTTCTACAACTAAATCAGAAACTGTTGTAGTAAATAAAATATCTACACCATTTTCTATTATGTATTTTTCTATTCTGCCATATAGTTCATGGCTTTTCTCTGTTCCCAAATGTCTTATTGGAATATTTACTAAATTGATATCTTCTTTTTTTGCTTTATTATAAATTTTCTTTACTTCTTCTTTGAAATCTACACCCTCTAATTTAGGGTCTGCTCCAAATTTTAAATATATTTCATCTGTATAGTCTATCAATCTTTTTGTTTCTTCTACGCCTATGTATTCGTGTAAAACTCCTCCAACATATATATCATTATCTTCTTCATTGTATAAAGAAAGTTTTCCATCAGAAAATGCTCCTGCACCTGAAAATCCACATGTTATATTACACATTGGTTTACAATGTGTACATTTACCTAATTTTTCTATGGGGCATAATCTATCTTCTACCTTTTTCCCTTGCTCTACTAATAGAACTTTTTTAGTTGTATCTAGTTGTATCATTTCATATGCTAGAAATGCTGCACTTGGTCCAGCTCCTACTACTATTAGATCATAATGTTTCATTTAATCACCTCTAATTTATTTTTTACCGCAAAAATTATATCATTTTATTTTATATTAATCAATTCTTGTTTTTATGTTTATTTTGTGATATAATATTGGGCAAATAACTAGGATACCTAGTATTAAAAGGAGGATTTTTCGTGACACCCGCTGTTAAACTCAAAAAGATTTTTGAAGAAATTGATGTTAAATCTTTGTCTGATAAAGAACTTAATGAACTATATGTTGAAGTTCGTTCAAAGACAGTAGAACTTAACCGAGTTATAAATACTCGGAAACATCTAAAATTTCGTTATCCTTCCAAAGATAATAAAACTGAATAGTTAATTATCTACAAAAAATGCGAGAATTTATTTCTCGCATTTTTCTTTTAATTATTCGCTTTTTGTTCTATTTTAGTTATCATCTTTAAAACTTTGGGTCTTTCGACTGTTATTATGTGTCCACATCCTTGGCATTCTAGCTTAAAGTCTACTCCAACCCTTGTTATTTTCCAAAGCTTGCTTCCACATGGATGTACTTTCTTTGTTCTTACTATATCACCTATATTATATTCCATATAATCACCTTTTATTTAGTTAAAGTTTTTTAGTCTTTCTATTACTCTGTCTTTTCCTAAAACTTGCATTATTTCGTATAAGTCTGGTGTATTTGTTCTTCCTGTTACTACTATTCTTATAACTGTACTTACATCTCCAACATGTGCCTCGTATTTGTCTGGATTTGCTTTAAATTCTTTTACTTCTCTTGCATATCCAAATTCTTCTGCTAAGTCTTTTAATTTATCAAACCATGTTTGTTTATCATTATTTAAATCAAAATATTTTTCTGCATAAGTATTTAAAATTTCTTTTATCTTTTCTTTATTAGCTATTTTTTGTAATTCATAATTTGATTTTACTTTTTCAAATTCTTCATCATACATATATATAATATTTTCTTTCAAATCTGACCACTTAGCTATATCTTTTCTTGGTTTTTCATTTCCTCTTTCTATTCCTAAAACCTTTAAAGTATATTCTTTATCTTTTTGTAATAGGTCTGCTAATTCTTTATCAAATGTATTTGCCCAATTTAAAGCTGCTTCCATAACTTGCTCTGCTGAATATTTTGATATTGTAATTTTTGAAACATCTAAAAGTTTTACCATATCAAATAAAGCTCCACTTACACTCATTTTATTTAACTCAAAATTAAATTCTGAAATATCTGCTTCTTTATTTTGCTTTCTCCAATTTTCAAAATTAGAGTTTGCTATATTTAATAAATATTCTTTTAAAGCTAAACTTGGAATTCCCATTTCTGTATAATAGCTTGCAGCCGCTTCTGGATCTTTTCTTTTACTTAATTTACGTTTATTTCCTTCATCATTTTTCAATAATGTTGCTGTATGTGCATATTTAGGAGCTTTAAATCCTAATTCTTGGAATAATTGTAAATGAAGTGGTACAGATGATAACCATTCGTCTCCTCTTATAACGTGTGTTGTATGCATTAAATGATCATCAACAGCATGTGCGAAGTGATATGTTGGAAGTCCATCTGCTTTTATTATTACTATATCTTGATCATTTTCTGGGAAATCTACATTTCCTTTTATAACATCTTTGTGTTTTATTTTTCTGTCTTCTCTACCAGGAGATTTAAATCTTATAATATATGGATTTCCAGCTTTTATTTTTTCCGCAGCTTCTTCAACAGATAAATTTCTGTATTTAGCCCATACTCCATAATATCCTGGTCTTACTTTTGCTGCTTCTTGTTTTGCTCTCATTTCTTCTAAATCTTCTGCTGTTGCAAAACATGGATATGCCTTTCCAATAGATATCATATATTTAGCATATGCTTCATATATTTCTTTTCTATCGCTTTGTTTATATGGACCATAAGCTCCTTTGCCTTCTGTTTCTGATATCATTCCTTCGTCTGGAATTATATCAAATTTATTGAAAGATTCTATAATATTATTTATTCCACCTTCAATTTCTCTTTTTTGGTCTGTATCTTCTATTCTTAGAAAAAATACTCCCCCTGTTTTATTTGCTAATGTTCTAGCAATTAAGCCTTGATATAAAGTTCCAACATGAGTATATCCTGTTGGGCTTGGTGCTACTCTGGCTACTATTGCTCCTTCTGGTAAATTTCTTTCTGGATACTTTTCTTCATAATACGAAATATCCTTTGCATTTGGAAATATTAAATTTGATAAATCTCTATAATCCATATTTTTTCCTCTTTTCTTTATTTGTTTAATTATACTACACTTCCATAATAATTGGTAGTATCATAGGATTTCTTTTTGTTTTTGCAAAAACATAATCTCTTAATCCATCTTTTAAAGCAGATTTTATACTTGACCAATCTTTTATTCCTTTTTCTTCACATTTATATAATTCCCTTTGGACTGTTCTTTTTACTTCATCCATTAGGTTTTCTGATTCTTTTACATATACGAAACCTCTTGAAATTATATCTGGGCCTGCTAATACTTCACCAGTATTTGAATCCATTGTTATAACTATAATTATTAAACCATCTTGTGATAAATGTTGTCTATCTTTTAATACTATGTTTCCAACATCTCCAACGCCCAATCCATCTACTAATATTCTACCAGATTGAACTGTTCCTGTCATTTTCGCACTGTTTTCATTTATTTCCATTATTCTACCATTATTCATAATAAATATGTTTTCTGGTGGAATACCTAGGCTTACAGCTGTTCTTGCATGTACCATTAATTGTCTATACTCTCCATGAACTGGCAAGAAAAATTTAGGTCTTACTAATGATAACATTAATTTTTGTTCCTCTTGACAGGCATGTCCTGAAACGTGAATATCTGCTAATGAACTATATACGACTTCTGCTCCTATTTGCATTAAGTCATCTATTACTTTTGATACTAATTTTTCATTTCCAGGTATTGGTGTAGCTGATATAATTACTAAATCATTTGGTGTAATTTCAACTTTTCTATGTTCACCTGATGCCATTCTTGTTAAAGCTGACATAGCTTCACCTTGACTACCTGTTGTTAATATTACTAATTGCTCATCCGTATAATTGTTTATCATATCTATATCGATAAATGTGTTTTCTGGTACATTGATATATCCAAGTTTTATAGCTGTTTCTATTACATTTATCATACTTCTTCCACAAACCGAAACTTTTCTGTTATATTTAACAGCTGAATCTACAATTTGTTGGATTCTGTGAATATTTGAAGCAAATGTTGCTACAACTATTCTTTTTGTGCAATTCAAGAAAAGTTTATCAAATACTTCTCCAACAGTACTCTCTGACATTGTATATCCTTTTCTTTCTGAGTTTGTACTATCTGAAAGTAATGCTAAAACTCCTTTATTTCCAAGTTCAGCGAGTCTCCCTAAATCCATTCTTTGATTATCTATTGGTGTATAATCTATTTTAAAGTCACCTGTATGAACTACCACTCCTACTGGTGTATGAATAGCAAGTGCTACTGCATCTGGTATACTGTGGCAACTTCTAATAAATTCTACTTTCATTTTTCCTAAACTTATTTTTTCGCCTTGATTTACAACCTTTAATTTTGTACTTCTTAATAATTTATGTTCTTCTAATTTATTTTCAATCAATCCTGCTGTTAATTTTGTTGCATAAATTGGTACATTAATTTGTTTTAAAAAGTATGGTATTCCTCCAATATGGTCTTCGTGTCCATGAGTTATTATCATACCTCTTATTTTTTCTTTGTTTTTCTCTAAATATGATACATCTGGTATAACTAAGTCAACACCTAACATATCATCTTCCGGGAAAGCTATACCACAGTCTACGATCACAATATCATTTTCATATTCAAATACTGTAATATTTTTTCCAATTTCTAATAACCCACCAAGCGGTATTATCTTTAATGGGCTTTTCTTGAATTTAACTTCTTCTTGTTCTCCTCTTTTTAAATTTTCTTTTTTAGAATTTTTTACATTTTCCTTATTTGTTTTTTCTCCATTTGAACTATTCTTTTTATTATAGTTTCTTTTATATGGAGCTTTTCTTTTTTGATTTGAATTAGAATTATTTCTTTCTAAATTCTCACTTGTGTTTTTAATTTCTTCCATTTTTCTTCCTTTCTTTATACATAATTTACGAGCCATTTAATTATTTTTAAAATAATTAAAATAGTTTAAACATATTTAAACTATTGAAATACACTTTATTCTTCTATTATTGATATGTAAATATATAAAAAGGTATATATTTATATTTCGAACAATATATACTTTTTATACATTTTATTATTTGTGTTTTTTTATTTATTTTTCCGAATCAATATTTAATATGTTTTTATTTAAACTAAATCTCTTCTTTACCACAATTTGGTAACAACTATTAACTATTATACCATATGTACCATTAACTGTCAAACAAAGGACACCGAAATTTTTGATTTCAGTGTCCTTTAACATATTATTAATTTGATTCCAACATTGAAGCTCCTATAATTCCTGCATCATTTTCAAATTTTGCAATTAGTATTTCTGGAATATCTCTTCCTCTAAAATTCTCTTGTATTTTTTGTTTTAATTTTTCCATAAATATTGGTGCATAGTATGTAAGGCTGCCACCTATACATATTGCATCTGGCTCAAATATATTAATTACATTAGATAATCCAATAGATAAGTAATTTGTATACTCTTCTATTATTTTATTTACCTCTTCTTGTTTTTCTTTGCTTTGTATAATTTCAAACACTTTGTGGCTATCAACCTTTTCAAGATTAAATAATTCTTCGATTTCTTTTCTAAACACTCTCATAGAAGCATATTCTTCAAAGCAGCCTTTTCTACCACATTTGCATTGTTTCCCATTTATTTCTATCACCATGTGCCCTATTTCCAAACCCTGATATCTATTTGGTGTTACTAGCTCATTTTTGTAGAAATATGCTCCACCAATACCAGTTCCTAATGTCATAAATATACAGTTATCATATTCTTTTAAATTTCCTATTGTTTTCTCACATAATGAAGAACATTTTACATCATTTTTTAAATATGTAGGTATATTAAATTCTTTAAATAATATTTCTGGAAGATTATACTCTTTTCCATCTTTATATATTATTCCGTTTATAATGTTTTTATATGGATATCCTATTCCTATGCTTTCTATTTTAACATTATTTTCTTGCATAATCTCTTTTATAAATTTTTTTGAATACTCTTCTATACTTTCAAATAAATCATTTTTTTCCTCTTGTGTCCAATCATGTTCTCTTTTATCAATTATTTTATTATCATTAACTAGTCCTACGGCAATATGGCTTCCGCCTACATCTATACCTATTTTCATATTATTTCTCCTAACATAAAGGACAAGGATTAACCTTGCCCTTTTTATTTTTTATTAAAGTCCTGCTGCTGAGAATATCCATCCACCCATGTAAACTTCTATTGCAGGTACAAGAACTACTAATACAAGGAATATTAATGCTATACCAACAATTAAGTATACAATTTCTGGTAAAACTTTCATAATCTTTGCAAGTGTATTATCTATATCAATTTGTAAGTATTCTAATAGTTTTCCCATCATTTCTTTTAAGTCTGTACTCATACCAATGTTTAACATTTCTATAATCATTGGTGAAGCAAGTCCAGATTTTTCAAAAGATTCAACCCATGATTGTCCTGATACAATATCATTTATTGATGATTCTATTATTGACCTCAAAACATAGTTTTTAACAAGATTTTTGCTGGTTTCCAAAGAATCTTGTATTCTTATACCATTATTTAAATTTAAAAGCATTGCTCTTGAAAATCTAAGGAAATCCAAAGAAAATATTAATTTTCCAAATAGTGGCATGGTATATTTAAAGTAGTCAAAATTATATCTACCTTTTGGTGTATTTATATAATAAATAACAAGCGCGACAATTCCGGCTATAATAGCAACTGGAACATACCAAATATCCATAATTACATCAATTGCATTTGAAAACCATATTGAGATTGCAGGCAATTCTGCGTCTGTTCCCATTGATTCATATAGGTTTTGTATTATTGGAAGTAAGAACACAACACCTACAATTAAAAGCAATATAATTCCAACAAACATAAGAACATTCGGTACAATTATTCCTCTTACTTTCTTAGTAAATTTTTCATTTTCGTCTAGATATTGTACAGCTTCTTCTAATGATTTTGTAAGAGATCCCGATTCTTCCCCTACTCTTATCATATTTATATATAGATAAGGGAATACGTCTGAATAATATTCCATAGTAGTATACATATTTTCTCCGGCTTCAACACCAGCTAAAATATCTTTTATTATTTCTCTTAATGTATCATTTTCTGTTGTTCCTATTATAGTACTTAAAGCATGTATATTATTAAAATTAGCTTTCTTTAATAAATATAAATCTTGCGTAAATATTACAATATCTCTTGTAGTAATTTTCTTTGTAATATTAATTCCCAATCTTTTTAATAAACTTTTTTTACTTTTCTTTTCATTATTTATAAATAAGCTCTCATCTATTACTGTTTCTGCCGAATTAATATTTCTTTTTTGTTTTTGTTTTTTTGAAATAACTACTCTATCAACTTGTACAATATTTATCGGCATTAAATTGTTGTTTTTTAGCTTTCTTATAAGGTTTTTTCTATTTATATCTTCTACCCTGTTCCTAACAATAGCTCCGCTTTCAGTAACAGCTCTATACACAAAAGTTGGCATATAAATATCCTCCTATTTAATTTTCTCTATCTTTTTTTATTCTTAATTGCATAATAGTTCTATTTAAAATTTCTATATTTCTTTCTTCTATTTGAGCTTTTGCTTGTTCTAATGTTATTTTATCTTCTACAAACAGATTCGCAATTGAATTTATTAATCCAATACTTCCGTTATCTGAATTAGATTGTATCGCGTCCTCTATTTCAGATACACTTAATTTATCTTTTCTAATTATACCAGAAACTATGTTATCTACAACCATTACTTCTGGAACCAATACTAATTTTCCATTTCTTCCTGGTAATAACCTTTGTGATACTACCAACTTCAATAATGATGATAATAAGTATTTAATTGTTGTTTGGTCTGATATGTCATAAAAATTTATCATTCTATCAATTGTTTCTGCACATGATTTTGTGTGAAGTGTTCCTATAACAAGATGTCCTGCTTCTGCTGTTTCAATAGCCGCATCCATAGTTTCTCTATCTCTAATCTCTCCTATGATTACTATGTCACAGTCTTCTCTTAAAGAGTTTTTTACACCTTCACTAAAATTCATTGAGTCTCCACCAACACCTATTTCTTTTTGAACAATCATTGATTGTTTAGATGTGTGTTTATATTCTATTGGGTTTTCTAATGATAATATCTTTTTGTTTTGTGATTCATTTATCTCATTTACTAAAGCATTTAATGTTGTAGTTTTACCTGAGTTTGTTTTACCTGTAACTAAAATCAATCCTTGTGGTTGATATATCATTCTTCTTACTATATCTGGTACTCCAAGTTCTGAGTATTTAGGTAATTGTTTCTTTATTAATCTTAATGTAAATATTGGTACACCATTAGATAAAGATATATTTATTCTCAATCTTGTATCTTTATATTCATAAGAAGTATCTAATTTCTTAGTTTCTTTAAACAAATTATCTTTTTCCACACTACCCTTTATTAGTGAATCATATATGTCATACATATCTTCCTCTGTTAAAGGCTTATACTTTTCAATCTCTTCTAATCTTCTTATAACTCTAAGCATAGGCTTCATTCCACATACTAAATGTATATCAGAGGCATCTTTTTCTATTGCTATATCAATCAAATCTTCTACTTGTATCATTTGTTAATTCCCTTTCTAATTTATCAATAATTTTTTATTAAGTTCTTTCATATTTGTTATGCCTTCTATAACTTTTTTAACACCATCAACTTCTAATGGTTGGTAACCATGTTTTAAGGCTTCTCTTTTTATTTTTATAGGTGATTCATCATTTGATATTAACTCTTTTATCTCATCATTTATTTGTAAAACTTCGAAGATTCCTATTCTGTCTAAATATCCAATCTGATTGCAATGTTTACATCCAACAGCATCATATGTCTTTTTATCTTTCAAATCGAATTTCATATCATATTTTTCTTCTACTTTTTTAATTATTTCTAACTCTTCTTGATTAAATTCTCTTTCTTTTGCACATTCAGGACATAATCTTCTAACAAGTCTTTGTGATGCTGTTGTAGCAAGAGTACTTGCTATATCATAGTTTGTAACCCCTAGTTTTCTAAGTCTTGTAATAACCTCAACTGCATCTATTGTGTGAATTGTAGATAATACATAGTGACCAGTTTGTCCTGCTTGCATAGAAATTTCGGCTGTTTCTTTATCTCTTATCTCTCCTACTAATATAACATCTGGGTCTTGTCTTAATATTGTTCTTAATGATGATGCAAAGGTTGTTTTTGAATCCATTTCAATTTGATTTAATCCTGGTATTCTTATTTCTACTGGATCTTCTATTGTTGTTATATTAATCTCAGGTCTATTCAAGTCGTTTATTATAGCATATAAAGATGTTGTTTTACCTTCACCTGTTGGAGCACCCATAATTGTTATACTATTTCTTTTTTCAAAACATTCATGGATACTTTTATCTTTTGGAAATCCTAAATCATGTAATCCTTTTATGTTTTGATTTTTCTTCAATAATCTTAAAACAAATTTTTCTCCATATATATTGTTTTGTGAAGAAACACGTATATTGTAATCAGGATAGGTAACAATTCTACCATCTTGGTCTTCTTTCTTTTCTTGATACATGTTAGAAATTGCTTTTAAACGTCCTATAACTTGTGTTTGTTTTTCTTTTGGCAATTCTACTGTTGTATATAGTTCACCATCTATTCTGTATCTTACTCTTAATTTGTTTTCCATCGGCTCAAAGTGAATATCACTAGCTCTTCTGCTCATGGCTGTTTTTATAATAGAGTCTACAAGTTTAATTGTATCATTAGCCATTTCTATATCTTCACTAGCTTTTCCTTCCAAGCTGTCAATAATAGCATTAATATTAGAATCAAAAGTAATATATTTTTCCATTATTAAACCTTTGTTTAATAATAATAGTTTAACTCTATCTATACTGTTTTTGTTAGTTGAATCTGAAAAACAAACTTTTATTTTACCTTGTTCAATTTCAAAAGGTATAGCTCTACAATCTTTTACTATGTCTAGCGAAATATAGTCTTCTATATTGATTTTTATATCATTATATTTTAACGCAACTCCCTTTTCTCCAAATATCTCTGCAATTGCATTAATTAAAACTTTTTCATCGCAATCTGATATTTCTCTTAATATCTCACCAAGTTTCATTTTTCTATGTGTTTTTTGATATTCTATTGCAGCATTTATTTGTTCTTCTGTTACTACACCTCTTCTAACCAACTCAACACCAATAGGCATCTTTCTACTTCTATCCATATCTTCCTCCTAATAAATATTTTCAAGTTTATATCTTATAGATTTATTAAAACTTTCAAATTCTACCGTCACATTAATTATGCTATATTCTCCATTTGGATCTTCTGTGTCTTGTTCTAATACAAATTCTAGGGCCTGTACATCATCACATATTCTTATATTGTTATAATATATTTTATTATTAGAAATAGAAAATGAATTTCCTGATTTAAATAAAATATACGTATTATCTTCCGACACATGGTCTACTTGGTTATTATTTAATTTAACCTCTTTTAAAAAATAACTGTTAAATTTATTAAACTCAACTATTGCTTGAACATTTCCCTGAACCGCATCTGTGTTATTATAAAAACTAGTTATAATAGAACCCATAACGCCTAATACAATAGTCATTACAACTACGTATACTATAAGAGAGACCATTGTTACACCATTATTTTTTCTCATAATTACTCCTTAATTTTCATTCTTTCCATTGAAGAACTAAAAATTTTTTCTCCTACTTCATAATTTAATGTTAGTTCCACTTTTTTTAAAATATCTTCATTATTTTTAACACCTTCAAGATTATTTGTAATTACAATATCCACTTTATAATCTTCTGGCAAATCTTCTGGTATTAAACCTTCAATATAACTATCGTAATTATTGTTTGTTATATCTTCATAACTTCCAACTGTCAAATTATTATAATCCTCTATACCTACATTTTCAAATGTTTCTGTTATATATATCATTGCTAATGTTTCTTTCTTTAATTTTACATTTTCCATAACATTACTATACATCATTGAAACTATTAATGAAGAAAATATCATTATAGCAATTATAGCAATTATCATATCAACAGTAGCTAATCCTCTATCATCTCTTGTTTTCATTGTTTTTCCTCTCTATATAACATAATTTATTATTATATTTAATATCGCTATAAGTAGTATGTTACTTATACTCAAATAAAATCCATAAGGTATATTGTTTTCTTTTTGTTTTTTAGTTTTTTTATAAAATAAAATCATTAATAAACTTAACAACAAAGTTAATATATATGTTTCAATTCCAGAAAAAATAAGCATATATATAGATAAATAGAAATTTTGTAAGATATATTTTCTATTTTCATTAGATTTCAGAATTCTTCTTAATACTAATAGTACGATTACAAGTATGCTTAAATACATAACATATTGATACACACTGCTATTATCTAATGTATATTGATATATTATATATAGTAATTCAATAACAAAGCCAAATATTAAAACTGATTTTTCGATTTTTATATTTTCTTTATCAATTCCAGCAATAATAAATAATACAGATATATATAGTAATAAAAAAACGACATTTATTATACTTTGCATATTATTTACGTTTAATTTCACACTAATAGCTAAAATTAAGAAAGATAAACCTGATAATATTTCTAATATTAAGTATCTAGGTCTTATTTTATTTTTGCAATATCTACACTTTGCTCCCAAAAAAATGTAACTAAATACGGGAAATAAGTCAAAAAATCCTAATTTAGAATTACAATTAGGACAATATGAATGTTTTATTAATATATCTTCCTTTCTTGGAATTCTATAAACTGCTAATGTAAAAAAGCTTCCAAAGAAAGTACCTATTATAAATATTATTGTATATAGTAAAATTTCCATTGGTTCATTATGATATATTAATTAAATATCACATTTCTCCTTTCTAATTTTTAAAATAAGCATATGCGCATTCGCATAACGCATATGCTTATTTATTTAAACTTGTTTAAACTAATTTATAGCATTAGCCATCCAGTTTACATATCCTTGGATTGTGTTAGCTTCGTTTCCAGCTGCTTGATTCCAAGATGTAGCTGCATTGCTTGCATAGTTTAATATACCATCATTTGATATAGCTGTTATAGCAACAACTGCAAGTATTAATAATACTACTATTGTTATTATTAAAGCTACTAATGTTATACCTTTTGATCCTCTCATCTAAATTTTCTCCTTTCTTTTTTATAAATATATATATATATATATTTATTTATTTAAAAATAAATATATTATAAACTATTTTGTTCCATCATCTTCATAGAAACCGCCTTGGCTATTTGAGTTATTTGATGATTCATTATTATCTCCTGTTGCAGTATTATTACCAATTTCATTTTCACTTATTTCTGCAAAAGGATTACTTTTACCTTTTATATATTGATTTGTTTTTTCATATTTTTTCAAATCAGATGCATCAATATAATAATTTACTATTATTTCTTCCGCGCTATCTAATTTGCTATCTTCTAATTCTTTTTTCATTTCATCGCTTAAAGCATATTCATCAGCTACCGGTATAACTTTTCCAATTGCAATATCATCATAAAATATAATTGATAAAATAATACCTATACTAATAACAATCAATATACTAGCTATTAAGTCTTTAATTATCTCTATTGCTTGTCCTTTCATAATATCTCCTTTAAATCAAATCTATTTATATTGTTAAGATATAGTTGAAGCATCTAAATTTATATTTCTTACTGTAAATGTTGCTGTAATTACTTCTCCACTTCCACCTAGATTAAAATTATATATTCTGAAATATAAATCTGAATTATTTTCTATA
Organism: Clostridia bacterium; assembly: GCA_045537285.1. GTDB lineage: Bacteria > Bacillota > Clostridia > TANB77 > CAG-508 > HGM13634. The sequence goes on along the minus strand of JAZSPC010000050.1, from coordinate 91,549 downwards.
TCAGTTATAAATTGCGAAATATTTACATATTTACCATTAAGAGTAAAATTAATATTATAAGAACTTTTACCTGTATTATTTTTTTGTACTTGAATTCCAAGATTTAAATTTCTCTTTGTAGCATAATTTCCTAACACTCTCCATAAGTAGCCTATATCGTATTGTTTAGTCTCATAAATTTCATCATTTTTTTCATTAGTAACTCCGGCTAATTCTTCATATTTTTGTTTTTGTATTTTATACCTTTCATACGTTTCTTCTAATGTTTTTACATTATCTGTATAATTAGTAGTTGTTAGGGTACTCGCCTCGTTTATTTTATAATTTAACTCTTCGTTTCTTTCTATTAATTGAGCAACTGATAATATTTCAAAATTTCCTATTTTTATTCCCTCAACCGCAATATAACTTAGTAAAATAATTGAAATTAATATTATTAATAATGTTACATTACTTCTCATGGCAACTCTCCTTCTATCGTTACAGTTAAATAACCATCAATTAAAGTCCCTGTATCAGATACTACATCTTCTAGAATTTCTTCTGTTTTTAGTTTTGCTTTAAAATAAGCTATTTCTTGATAACTAGTTGATCTAGCATTTATTATAATATGAGTATCAGTTGTGTTTTGAATTGATATTAACTGAACCCCTCTTGGAATTACTGCCATTATATTATTTAATAAGTTTGGTATAGTATTTCTATATCTTTTATCTTCTGAATTAGCATCATTTAAATCTTGTATATTTGTAATTAATGTTTCATATTTAGATATTTGAGTATTAAACTTTCTATTATGTGATTGAATTTGTTCAATTTTTGCGTTTGTGTCATCTATTGATTTGTTTGCATCTTCAATTTTGTTCTTTATTTGAGAATCTATAACTAGCATTCCTGAACAATATAATACAACCATCATAACAAAAGTCATAGAAAGCATATCTATTTGCCTATTAAATCTACCGAAAAAATTGCCAACATTTTTAGCAATTTCTGAGTGTTTAACTTCTGAAACATTGCTAGTCAATAAATCTAATACTTTATCTACATTTGACTCATTTTTAAAGTTTATTTCTTTGCTATTCTTATCTAGTCCTTGTATTCCAATAGCTATTGCTGAATTCACTTCTATATAATCTTTTATGTTTATTTTAGAATTATTATTTATGAAAGTTGGTTTTAGTATTTCGCATTGAATATCTCTTAAATAATCTTGAAAGTATATATCTATATTATTTACAACAGCTCCTGTACCAGTGATATATATTTTTTCTATATTTTCCATACTCTCATCTACTGTTTTTCTAACTTGTGATACAATTTTAAAAAGAGTTGGCATTATATCTTCTAGATATTCATTTTCTTCGTATTGTAAATCTTTATCTGTTTCTGTATATATAGTTGAATTTTTACATATTTCATAAGCTTTTGCATATGAATTTTCTTTTTGGTTTATTTTTTCTAATATTTCTTGTGAACCATAATTTAATGTTTGAACATCAGCTACTGTACCATTTGTAATTTTAGTGATTGTTGTATCCTTCTCAATGTTTACAATCATTACAGTTCCCTTTTTTTCTTTTTTAATCAAGCTCGAAATTGCAACACTAAGAGGAGTTATATTACTTATTTTATATTCTGTAAATTGATTTTTCTTTTGTTCAATTGCTGTTTTAGGAACTGATATATGGATAGCTTTAATCTTTTCATCACCTTTATATGAGTTTGTAAAAATATATCTTTGCTCATATATGTTTTTGTTTAAATCTTTAAGATAGCATATATTTTCAAACTCAGTTTTTATGGCATTATCTATATCTTTTTTTGATAACAAGCTAAAAACTTCAATTTCGTTATACCATTCATCAGTAGTATTTATACTAATAGGTAATTTAAAGCTATATGTTTCTTCTACTATTTGTTTTATGGCTGTACCTATTTTTTCATAAAACTTAACACCAAAAGATTCAACTTTTAATGCATCATTATTTTTTGAAACTTTTGCATATTTTATTAAGTTATCTTCTATATACAATCCTAAGCAACTTGGCATTTGTAATTTTCTCCTTCTGTAAAATTTTTATATAACTTATTTTTCATAATTATACAATTTTCATACTTGAATAAATTTTATTTTTTTGTAAATTTTTCATATATATTTTATAATTTTACCCAAAAAAGTCAATATGTTCTTCTTAATTGTAATATAAAAATAACCTTATTGTAATATTTCTGTAATATTTGTTTCCGTATATTTTTAAAAACATTATTTTTTTGTATAAAAAAACTCTTAAAGGAAATTATACTAGTAATATTTTTTTCAAATTTGGAGGTTTTTATGAGCACAAAAAAGCATTTAATAATAACAGGAATTTCAAATATTTCTTGGAAAGACGCTACTTTAAAAGCTATTAATGAGGTTTCTAAAACAATCGATTTCATTTCAGAAATAAAGGTTTTAGAGCAAAGAGCTAATATTATAAACAATCAAATATCAGAATACTTTGTTGATATAGATTTAAGTTTTATTGTTGACGAAAATAGATTATAAGGAGGAAATTATGAATCCACAAGATACAAAAAAGGATTATCAAGATTATGTTGATCAAAAAACACCTAATTCCCCTATTCTCAAAAATTGTTTTAATGCATTTTGGGTTGGTGGTTTAATATGTGTTATAGGTCAGTTAATAAATTCATATTGTAAATCACAAGGATTAGATACACAAATTTCAGGAACTATTGTATCCATAGTTTTAATAGGTATAAGCGCTTTCTTAACTGGTTTAAATTGTTTTAATAAAATAGGAAAATTTGCGGGAGCTGGTTCTTTAATTCCAATAACAGGTTTTGCTAACTCTATTGTTTCTCCCGCCATGGAATACAAATCCGAAGGTTATGTAATGGGGGTTGGAGCTAAAATGTTTACAGTGGCCGGGCCCGTACTTGTATATGGAATTTCATCTTCAATAGTAGTTGGAATTATTTATTTCATTTTCAATTAAAAAATACTATATGTAAGATTTTAAGTTTTATATTTACTACTATTTATTTTTATTAAGGAGATTTTATGGAAAAGATAGGAAAACAAACAGTTAAATTTAGTAATCCACCAACTATCACAAGCACAGCTTGTATTGTTGGTCCAAAAGAAGGACAAGGTCCACTTGCAAAATACTTTGATCAATGTCTAGAAGACGAGTTCTGGGGCGAAGAAACTTGGGAAAAAGCAGAGAGTAAAATTATAAAAGAAACCGTAAATATGGCTATTACCAAATCCGAGTTGCCAGCTTCAAATATAGATTATTGTTTTGCAGGAGATTTATTAAATCAATGTATCTCTTCTAGTTTTGGACTTAGAGATTTAAATATTCCATTTCTAGGAATATTTGGGGCTTGTTCAACTTTTGTTGAGGGTTTGATAATGTCAAGTATATTTATAGATGGTGGTGCCGGAAAGAATACTTTATGCGCTGCATCAAGTCACTTTTGTAGTGCTGAAAAGCAATTTAGATTCCCATTAGAACTAGGAAATCAAAGACCACCTTCTTCACAATGGACTGTAACAGGTGCTGGAAGTGCTGTTGTTTCAAAAAATGGAGTTGGACCATTTATAACTCATGCCACTATTGGAAAAATAGTTGATATGGGAATTAAAGATGCAAATAATATGGGAGCTGCAATGGCGCCTGCTGCTATTGACACAATAATAACTCATTTTCAAGATACCGGAAGAAAACCAAGTTATTATGACGCAATTATCACTGGTGATTTAGGTCACATAGGTAAAGAAATCGTAATAGACCTTGCTGAAAAACAAGGATATAACATTAAATCAAATTATAATGATTGTGGTGTATTAATATTTGATAAAAACTCTCAAGATACTCACTCCGGTGGTAGCGGATGCGCATGTTGTGGAACCGTTTTTTCTGGGTATCTATTTGAACAATTAAAATCAAAAAAATTAAAGAAAATACTATTAGTTGCCACTGGTGCTTTAACAAATGCAACTTCTACTCAGCAAGGCGAATCAATTCCAGGAATAGCTCACGCCGTAAGTATTGAGACTTAATTGTAGAAAGGAAAATTTTTATGACAGATTTTTTTCAAAATTTAGATTATATGCAATTATTATATGCATTTTTAGTTGGGGGATCCCTTTGTTTAATAGGCCAAATTTTAATAGATAAAACAAAACTCACTCCTGCCAGAATATTAGTAATATATGTAACCGCAGGTGCGGTTTTAGGCGGATTAGGAATATATCAATATCTAGTCAACTTTGCAGGTTCTGGTGCAACAGTTCCTCTTACTGGTTTTGGATATAACTTAGCAAAAGGTGCCAAAGAAGCTGTTGATCAATATGGATTTGTAGGTGCTTTTATCGGTGGAACAAAAGCTGCTGCCGGAGGAATTGCGGCCGCAATTTTCTTCGGTTATATTGCTGCTCTAATTTCAAAACCTAAAATGAAAAAACAGTAAAATAAAAAAGTGTATTTATATACACTTTTTATTTTACTTATTAATTATGCATTTTTAGCAATTTCAGCTATCTTAGCGAAAGCTTCCATATCTGATACAGCTACTTCTGCTAACATTTTTCTGTTTATTGTAACATTAGCTTTTTTTAGACCAGCTATTAATGTGCTATATGTTAAACCATTCATTCTAGCAGCAGCATTAATTCTAGCTATCCATAATTTTCTAAAATCACTTTTCTTATCTTTTCTTCCTATATATGCATACATACCAGATTTCATAACAGCTTGTTTAGCCATTCTAAATCTGTAACCTTTTGCACCATAGTATCCTTTTGCTTGTTTTAATATTTTTTTATGTTTTTTTCTTGTAATTCTTGCTGTTTTTACTCTTGCCATTTTATTTCACTCCTTTAACTTCTAATTTCATTCTAGTTACCATATGGTAATAATTTTTTAATTCCTGCTTCACAAGTTTTATCTGCGTAAGCGTTTTGTATTTTACCAGATTTTTTTTGTCTAGTAGTTTTGTTTGCTAATAAATGTCTTCTATTAGCTTTTGTTCTTTTTACTTTTCCTGTTGCTGTTAAACTATATCTTTTTTTAGCAGCTTTATTTGTTTTTAATTTTGCCATTGTTTTTTCTCCTTCCAATATTTATATCTTATTTGCTAGATAGCATTATAAACATATTTTTTCCTTCTAATGAAGGTTTTTTGTCTAAATTAGAAACATCTGATAATTCTTCTGCGAATTTATTTAATAAGTCCTCACCAGCTTTTGCATAATTTAATTCTCTTCCTCTAAATCTAACTGTTATTTTAACTTTACAGCCGTCTTCTAAGAACTTTCTAGCATTTTTAGCTTTAAAATTAAAATCATGTTCTTCTGTGTTTGGTGTAATTCTTATTTCTTTTACTTCTGAAACTTTTTGTTTCTTTTTAGCCTCTTTTTCTTTTTTAGCTTGCTCAAATTTATATTTACCATAGTTCATTATTCTACAAACTGGTGGGTTTCCATTGGGAGCAACTAATACTAAGTCTAATTTCTTCTCAAAAGCTATATCTAACGCTTCGTTTGATGACATTATTCCTAGTTTTTGTCCTTGTTCATCTATAACTTGGACTTCTCTTAATCTTATTTTTTCATTGATTGGTAATTCTTGTTTTATATTAACACCTCCTAAATGTACTTTAAAAAACAAAAAATAGATTGATATTAAAATCAATCCACCACTAATAAAATATTTATAAAATTAATATTTCATTTACCTTTTCCTTCAATTAGTTAAGGTGAGAAGTGGATGACTTCTGCTTTTCAATATTAATATATTACAACATTTTTTAGATAAAGTCAAGTTTTTTCTTTAAAATTGTTGACTTTTTTTTGTTTTTGTATTAGAATATATTGGTATTTTAATATTCAAATATAAATTATAACTTCTCCCCGGTAGTTGTAGTTTATATTAATTAATAATTATAATAATGAATGGAGGGTAATTTTTACCATGAATAATACTACATATAGTGCAAAGAAAAATGAGATAGAAAGTAAATGGTATATAATTGATGCAGCAAACAAACCTTTAGGTAGAGTTGCAACAGAAGCTGCTAAATTATTAAGAGGAAAACACAAACCAACATTTACACCAAATATAGATGTTGGAGATCACGTTATAGTTCTTAACTGTAGCGAAGTTATTTTAACAGGAAACAAATTAAATCAAAAAACTTATAGACATCATTCAGGACATATCGGTGGAATGGCAGAAGTTTCTGCAAAAGATATGTTAGCAAATAATCCTGAAAAAGCTATGATGTTAGCAATAAAAGGAATGCTTCCACATACAAAATTAGGAGCAGCACAATTAAAGAAATTAAGAGTATATGCTGGTAGTGAACATGAAAATGCAGCACAAAAACCAGAAACTTGGAATTTTTAATTAGAATATAAGGAGGAAAAATAAATGGCTAAAGCTAAATCAGAAAAAATAGTATTTTACGGAACTGGTAGAAGAAAAAGCTCAATAGCAAGAGTTAGATTAGTTGAAGGAACTGGAAAAATAACTATCAACGGAAAAGATATAGATGAATATTTAGGATTAGAAACATTAAAAGTTGTTGTTAAACAACCATTAGTTGCTACTAATACTTTAACTAAATATGATGTAATTGTTAAAGTTACAGGTGGAGGATTTACAGGTCAAGCCGGAGCTATCCGTCATGGTATATCAAGAGCTTTATTAGAAGCAAATGGTGAATACAGACCAGAACTAAAATCAAACGGATTCTTAACAAGAGATCCAAGAATGAAAGAAAGAAAAAAATACGGTCTTAAAAAAGCTAGACGTGCACCACAATTCTCAAAGAGATAGAATTTATTTATATATACAAAAACTCGAAAGTTTATACTTTCGAGTTTTTTGTTGGAATTATTTTAAATATAAAAATAACACGAAAGAAAATACTTCCGTGTTACTATAATTACATTTTTCTAAATACGCCCCCAACTTTACCAAGTATTTTGCAATCTGGCACTATTATTGGATCCATTGTAGAGTTTTCTGGTTGTAATCTTATATGGTCTTTTTCTTTATAGAAAGTTTTTACTGTTGCCTCATCATCTATTAATGCTACAACTATTTCTCCATTATTTGCTGTATTTTGTTTTTTAACTAATATATAGTCTCCATCTAAAATACCTGCTTCTATCATACTTTCTCCTCTAACTGTAAGCATAAAGCTTTCACAGTTTCCAACAAAGTCTATTGGAATTGGAAATGTATCTGTAATATTTTCTACTGCTAGTATTGGTGCACCTGCTGTAATTTTTCCTATAACTGGTACTTCTACCATTTCTTTATTTGTATAAAAATCTTTTGATGAATCTACTGGTGCCTTCCCAGAACTTCCTTTTAATAATTTTAAAGTTCTTCCTTTTTGAGATTCTTTTTTAATATATCCTTTTTCTTCTAATTTTGCTAAATAGCCATGAACAGTTGCTGTTGATTTTAAACCTACTGATTTACCTATTTCTCTAACTGATGGTGGGTACCCATTTATTTTTGCTTGTTTTTCTATATAATCTAATATTGCTCTTTCTCTTTTATTTAAAACACTTGGATCTTTTTTTGCCATTTAAAAACCTCCCTATTTTTTATACAAGGATATAATATCATACGAACAAAAAAATGTCAAACAAATTTTCGAAAAAAGTTTGACATTTTTTAAAATTCTTATTTTTAGTTATACCACTCGAATTCCCATTCAAGCATTTTTACAGAATCTCCTTCTTTTATTCCCATTGCTTTAAGTTTAGCTTCTATACCTAATTGGTTTAATTGTTTTTGGAAATAATGCATAGATTCATTATCTTGTATATTTACTCTTCCCATTAATCTTTCAATTGCTGGTCCTGATACAACATACTCTCCATCTATAATTTCAACTTTAAATTCTTCTTTATCATCTTTTAAAGTATAGACTACTCTTTCATCAGAAGCTTCAATTGTTTCTTCTTTTGGAAGTTCTTTTAAAAGTTTAGAAATTACTTTCATTAATTCTTTTATACCTTCACCAGTAGCAGCAGATATTTTAAATATTTCTATTCCTTTATCTTTTGCTAACTTTTCTACTTCTTGGCATAAAGAATCATCTTGCATAACATCAATTTTATTAGCAACTATTACTTGTTTTCTAGTAGATAATTTTTCACTATATTTCTTCAACTCTGTATTTATAATTTCAAAATCTTCTACTGGATTTCTTCCTTCACTTCCAGATACATCTAAGAAATGTAATAATAATCGTGTTCTTTCTATATGTCTTAAAAATTGAAGTCCTAATCCTGTACCTTCACTTGCACCTTCTATAATTCCTGGAATATCAGCTATAACAAAACTATCTCCAAATTCTCCTTTTACAACTCCTAAATTAGGAACTAATGTTGTAAAGTGATAATCTGCTATTTTAGGTTTTGCAGAAGTTACTTTTGATATAAATGTTGATTTACCTACATTAGGGAAACCTAAAAGTCCAACATCTGCTAAAAGTTTTAATTCTAAGATAAATTCTTTTTCTATTCCTTTTTCTCCATCTCTTGCAAATCTTGGAGCTTGTCTAGTAGATGTGGCAAAATGTGAATTTCCTTTTCCTCCACGTCCACCTGGTAAAATCAATTCAGTTTGTCCTTTTTCAGATAAATCTACAACTACTTTTCCTGTTTCTGCATCTTTTACTATTGTACCGGCTGGAACTTTAATATATAGGTCTTCTCCACTTTTACCAAATCTGTGACCACCTTCACCATTTTTACCATCTTCTGCATGAAATTTTCTTTTGAATCTAAAATCAAGTAAAGTATTCATATCTGGGTCAACTGTGAAATATATGCTACCGCCACGACCGCCGTCTCCACCATCTGGTCCACCAGCTGCTACATATTTTTCACGTCTAAATGTAACTGCACCATTTCCACCATTTCCTGATTTAGCTATAATTTTTACGTAATCTATAAACATTTTCATTCTCCTTTGAAAATTTTGTTTTAATTGAAAGCAGATGATTGTTAATAAAATCATCTGCTAGTTTTTATTTGTTCTATTTCTTGATAAAATTAACTCTAATATTGTATCATAATTTTATGTCGATTTCAAGTTTTTATTTGTTTAATAATCTAGTTTCATAGCTTCTTTAACTTTCTGCATCGTTTTCTTTGCTTCTTCTCTTGCTTTTGCTGTTCCTTCCATTAGAATTTTCTTTAATTCTTCTGGTCTTTCTTCATAGTATTTTCTTCTTTCTCTTAATGGTGCTAGTTCTTTTATAATATTTTGTATTAATTGTTTTTTACAAGCAACACAACCTCTATTTCCTGCTTTACATTCTTCGCATACAGTTTCTACTTCGCCTTTACTGAATAAATTATGATAATATGCTACCATACATATATCAGGATTTCCTTTTGTATCTTTTGTTATTCTTCCCGGGTCTGTTAATGATCCCATTACTTTTTTAGATATTTCTTCATCTGAATCTGATAGGTAAATAGCATTTCCTAATGATTTACCCATCTTCTCGTTTCCATCTAACCCTTTTATTCTTTTATGATTACTTAATACTATTTCTGGCTCTTTTAACGTATCTCCATAAATACTATTAAATTTTCTTACTATTTCCCTACATTGTTCTATTAATGGTTCTTGGTCTTCTCCTGCTGGGACTATATCTCCACCAAATGCTGTAATATCAGCTGCTTGGCTAACAGGATATCCTAAAAATCCATATGTTACACTTTCTCCAAATAACTCTTTCTTTTGAGCTATTTCGGTTTTAACTGTTGGATTCCTTTGTAGCCTTGATATTGTAACTAAGTTAGAATAAAACACTGTAAGTTCTGCAATTTCTGGTATCATTGATTGCAAAAATATTGTTGTTTTAGTAGGGTCAATTCCAACTGATAAATAATCAAGTAAAACTTGATATACATTATCTCTTACTTTTTGAGGATTATTAAAATTGTCTGTTAGAGCTTGAACATCTGCTATCATTACAAATTGTTCAATATTTTCATCTTCTTGAATTTTTACTCTGTTTTGTAGCGAACCAAAATAGTGCCCTATGTGCATTTTTCCTGTTGGTCTATCACCTGTTAAACTTCTTTTTTTCTCCATATTTTCATCTTCTCTCTTTTATTTTATTTCTTCATCTTCTTTTTTGAAACTTCTATAACCTATTGCTAATACTGCAATTAGCATTAATAAGAATGAAATCGCTTTCCAGATATTACTTTCCATTAATACTATTGCAAATAATCCTAATGCTGCTGTAATTGCATACATCATAAATACCGCTTCTTTTTGTGTAAATCCATGATTTAATAATGTATGGTGTAAATGTCCTTTATCTGGTTTCATAATAGCTTTTAATGATTTACCTTTTATTGTTCTTCTTACTATTGCTACAAGTGTATCTACCACTGGCAATGCTAAAACAATAAGTGGTGTTACTATAACTACTAATGTATATGTTTTAGCTACTCCAAATATTGATATAACTGCTAGACAATATCCTAAAAAGTTTGAACCAGCATCTCCCATAAATGTTTTTGCCGGATTAAAATTAAATGGTAAAAATCCACTTAAAGCTCCTGCTAATGCTGTTATTAATAATATTGCTATAATTGGTGAAGCATTTAAAGCAAATATTATAAGCATTGATATACAAGATATTAATGCTACCCCTGATGATAGTCCGTCTAGTCCATCAATTAGATTAATTGCATTTGTTATCCCTACTATCCAACCAATTGTTAATATTATTGAAAATGCATTTGGAAGTCCAATCTTATATAAAAATGGAATATTTATATTTTCAATTCTTAATCCAAATCCAACAACTACTATCGCTGCTAATATTTGAGCTGATAACTTAACCATTGGTGGTAAATTCTTTAAATCATCTATAAAGCAAACAACTGAAATTATTAATCCACCAATTAAAAATCCTAACAATTTCAAATGATTATTATCTTCTAATAAATTAATTGTATTTTCTACACTTAATATTATTAATAAATAAATAATTGATACTAAAAATCCAGCTATAATAGCTAGGCCACCTAGTCTAGGCATTGTTATTTTATTTATTCTTCTTGCATCTTTTGGTGTATCTACTGCCCCTATTCTCTTTGCAAGTTTTATAGTATATGGTGTTACAACAAATGTGGTTATAAAGGCTAACACAAATGCTATTGCTATATCTCCCCACATAATCTAAATCTCCTTTTATTTCATGTTTTCTTTTTCTATTTCTTTAATCAAATTTAATCTTTCATTATGTCTTCCGCCTTCAAATTCTGTTGCTAAAATCATTCTTAATATACATATTGCATCATTTACAGAAATATATTCAGCACCTAAACCTAAAACATTTATATTGTTATGTAATTTAGCAAATTTTGCAGATTCTTCATTATAACAAGTAGCACATCTAATTCCTTTAAATTTATTTGCTACTATTGACATACCATATCCTGTTTTACAAATTACTATTCCAAAATCAGCTTCTTTGTTTTGTATGCTTTTACATACATCTTTTGCTATAACTGGATAATCCACTCTTTCTTCTGAGTCTGTTCCATAATCCACAAATTGTATTTGTTTTTCGTTTAAATATTTTTTTATTTCTTCTTTTAATTTATATCCCCCATGATCTGCGCCAATTGCTATTTTCATATATAATACCTCCATTATCTCATTATGCATTTAATATACCATATTTGCATATATATTACAAGAGTTTTGAGGGTGTTATTATGAAAGTTTTATTTATAAATTTAAAGAAAAATATTATACCAATTACTTTTTTATTGTTTACGATTTGCTTAATTATATTTTCAAAATCCAACATACAAGCTGTAAAAAGTGCTTTAAATATATGGGTTAATAATGTTATTCCTTCTCTTTTTCCTTTTTTTATAGCTACTGAACTTCTAAGTCACACCAACATTCCTAGAATTATTGGTAATATGTTTAACAAGATTATGAGACCTCTGTTTAATGTCCCTGGAATTGGTGCCTATGCATTATTTATGGGAATAATAAGTGGTTATCCAGTAGGCGCTAAAATTGTAACTAATTTTAGGAATGAAAATTTATGTACAAAAGAAGAAGCTGAAAGATTAATCACTTTTACAAATAACTCAGGACCTTTATTTATTTTGGGTACTGTTGGAATTACTCTATTTTATGATAGTTTTATTGGATTACTTCTTTTATTTACTCATGTCTTAGCTTGTATTAGTGTTGGAATTATTTTTAGATTTTGGAAGAAAAATATTAAAGAAAAAAGAAATACAGATACTTTATCTACTAATGTTACTTTTAACTCTCTTGGCGAAGTATTATCCAAAAGTATCTTATCTGCAATTAATTCAGTGATTTTAATTGGTGGTTTTATTGTACTTTTTGGAATAATTTTTTCTATATTACAAAAAACTTATGTATTAAGTTTTCTTAAAATACCATTAATCCCTATATTTAACTTATTTAACATTAATACTAATTTTATACTTCCAATATTAACTGGTATTTTAGAACTAACTAATGGAGTTACCTCAATATCTACAATTGCTAGCAAAAATCTTGGTATAAATATTATAGCTTGTGCTTTTTTACTTGGTTTTGGTGGCATTTCTATAATGCTACAAGTGCTTAGTATTACTTCAAAATCTGATATTTCAATAAAACCATATATACTAGGAAAGCTTTTGCATGGTACCCTTGCTGCATTATATACTTTTTTAATAATAAATAATTTTTCATATTTTAATTATTTAACAATTTAAAAAGCAGTATGTATTACACACTGCTTTTGGGATTGTTTTTATATTTCTTTCTTGTTGCTTCTCCGCCGCGAATTGCTCTCTGCGAGATATTATAATCAAGTATCCTTCTTACTTTATTGTATAAAGTTTTATCTATTTTATACAACCTTTGGGTTAAATCTTGATGTACTGTTGATTTTGATACTTTAAAACGTCTTGCTGTAAGTCTAATGGTCGATTGATTTATAAAAATGTAGTCTGCTTCGGCCAATACCCGTTCTTTTAAAGTCCGCGATTTTAACATAAAAAACTCTCCTTTTAAAATATTTAGGTACTTATTATATCACATCATTATTATTTAGTAAAGTTCTTCACAAAACTTTTTCTATGTATTGGGCATATTCCTTTTTCTTTAATAACTGCTATATGTGAACTTGTTCCATATCCTTTATGTTTCTCAAATCCATATTCAGGATATATTTCATCCCACTGTCTCATTATTCTGTCCCTTGTAACTTTTGCAATTATTGATGCTGCTGCTATTGAATAGCTTTTAGCATCTCCTTTTATAATAGACTTATATGGTATCCCAAAAGTATCAATTCCTGTTAAAGCATCTACCAATATTATATCTGGTTTTTCTGCCAACTCTTTTAAGGCAGTCGTTAATCCTTTTTTAGTTGCATTTAAAATATTTATATCATCAATTTCTTGTTGGTCTATTATTCCTACTCCCCATGCTATTGCGCTTGAAGTTATTTCATCATATAACTTTTCTCTTTTCATCTCTGATACTTTTTTAGAATCATTTACACCTTCTATCATTGAATCTTGTGGCATAATAACTGCTGCCACAACAACTGGACCAGCAAGTGGTCCACGACCTGCTTCATCTATACCACATATTTTTGTAGCACCATCTCTATATAGCTCTTTTTCTATTTCTTTTAATTTTTCTAATCTTGCTTTTTCTTTTTCTTTCATCTTTTACTCCATTTTTATTGTTTATATGTTTCTTTTATTCTTCCTTCTTTATATGCTGCTAGTAATAATTTCAAGTCATCAATTTCTTCTTGTAATTGTTTTCCAATATCTGTATCTGCTACTCTTTTTCTTTCAGTTTTCATGGCATTTACCATTATTTCATATTTTATATCTTTTTCTTCTTTTATTGCTTCTTCTTTTGAATCAAATGGTTCATTAGCTGAAAGTATTAACCCATAAGAATTATATGTTAGAGTATATCCTGCACGTCCTGTTTTTCCTCTATAGCTTTTTGCGAAGCCACCATCTATTACTAAAAGCTTTCCATTAGCTCTTATCGGACTTTCTCCATCCTTTTCTTTTACAGGTATATGTCCATTTATAATATGTGCATTTTTCCCTTCTAAACCAAACTCTTTCAAAATTTTATTACATATCTTTTCATCTTCTGATAAAGTGAAATATGGATTTTTCTTTTCTTCATGTGTTTCTGGATCTATTATAAAATATCTTTCAAAAGTTGCTGCCTTTTCTTTTCCAAATAACGGTGATTTAGGTCCACACCATAAATACCACATGAAATCTATTAAGTCTTTACTCTTTTGAACTTGTTCTCTTTCGAAATATGCTCTTCTTGCAATTTCATTTAAGAAGTCTAGATACTTTTTACCTGATAATTCTTTTCCAAAAACTTCAACTTTTGAAAAACTTCCATCTTCTTCCATCGGAATACATCCATGAAATAATAAATTTGAATTAAAGCATTTATATATTGAACCTTTTGAATATAAGAATGCTATATGCTTATTTAGTGTCTCGCTATTCCTAAAAGACTCTTGTAATCTGTTTATTATTTCCTCTTCTTCTATTGTTAGTTTATACGGGTCATTTGGATCTATCGTTGGGAAGTTCCTATCATTTAAATGATATTTATTATCTCCAACTTTTATTGTCCCCTCTTTATAATCTATCTTGTCTAGCAAAAGTCTTCCTTCCATCTTATATTCAGGATGCTCTTTTACTAATTGACCTTCTAATTTAAATTGTATTATTGATATTGCTTTGTGAATTTTCGCTATTGATATTTCATCACTTCTTATATATTTATTATAATCATAAATCTTTGGCATAAATTTTTCACATTTATCATTTTCATAAGTTTTTAAAGCGAATGTTGCAAGAGGTCTTATATTTATTCCATATCCATCTTCCAAAGTATTAATATTATCATACCTGCTACATATTCTAATAACATCAGCTATACATACTTTATTTCCACATGCTGCTCCCATCCATAATATATCATGATTTCCTAATTGTATATCTAAGCTATGAAAATCCATTAAAGTATTTATAACTAATTTTGCATCTGGTCCTCTATCAAAAATATCTCCTATCACGTGCAAATGGTCTATTGCCATTCTTTTTATTAAATTTGATATAGCTACAATAAATGCATCTGCTCTATCTAGCTCTATAATTGAATTTATTATTTGTTTATAATAAGTTTCTTTATCTGTCTCACAACCTTGAAGATTAATTAATTCACCTATTATATAACTAAATCCTTTTGGCATTGCTTTTCTTACTTTTGATCTTGTATATTTTGAACTTACCTCTTTTGCAACTTCTATTAATCTATATAAAGTTATATTATACCATTCATTTAAATTTTCTAAACTTTTTTTAACTATTGCTAATTTTTCTTCTGGATAATATATCAAAGTTGCTAATGCTCTTCTCTCTCGCTCGGTTATTTGGTTATTAAACAACTCCTCTATTTTACTTCTTATTATTCCAGAGCCATTATTTAATATATGTGAAAATGAACTATACTCTCCATGAATATCACTTAAAAAAAGTTCTGTTCCTTTTGGTAAATTTAATATTGCTTGAAGATTTATTATTTCTTCTGCAACTTGTTCTATATTTCCATATTGTTTACTAAGTATTTTTAAATGTCTTTCTAGGTTTTTGTCTTCTTCCATTTCGTCCTCCTTATAGAAATAATATTA
This sequence comes from Clostridia bacterium, assembly GCA_045537285.1. Lineage (GTDB taxonomy): Bacteria > Bacillota > Clostridia > TANB77 > CAG-508 > HGM13634. Next base: position 75,748 of record JAZSPC010000050.1, on the reverse strand, counting down.
TTTAAATTATAAAGTATTTATGTATTATATCATATATTTTTAAATTTTTATAGTTAATTTAATTTTTATGTTTTTTTCACATTTTCTTCACAAACATATTGTATTATTGATTTAATTTAGGTTATATTATAACTATACATATTTTAGGAGGATAATAATGGAAGTAAATAATAATGAGCCTATATATAAAGTATATAGTTCAGAAAAAAAAGAAAAAAATCCTAGCTTTTTCAAAAATGCATTTGTTCCATTTTGTTCAAGTGCACTTGGAACTTTTTTAGTAATAGGTATTTGTTTTGGAATGCCTAATATTAGAAACAAATTATTAAGCAATACTATTTATACAAATACAGGATTAACAATAACAGAAGGTCCTGTTGTAAATACTATTAATTTAAAAGATTATTCTAATACTGCAATAGCTGTTGCAAATAAGGTTTTGCCATCAATCGTTGGAATAACTGTTGAATACAAAGTAAATTCATTATTTGGAGGAACATCTACTTCACAAGGTTCTGGTTCTGGAATTATTGTTAGTTCAGATGGATATATTTTAACAAATAACCATGTTGTTAATAGTACTTCATCCTCGTCATATTATCAAATTACAGAAGCTACAAAGGTTACCGTAAAATTATATAATGATGAAACCGAATACGAAGCGAAAATTGTTGGTAGTGATACACAAACAGATTTAGCAGTTATTAAAATTGAAAAGACTGGACTTACTGCTGCTGAACTTGGTGATTCAGATTCGGTACAAGTTGGTGAATTTGCAATGGCAATTGGTAACCCATTAGGATTACAAAGCAGTATTTCTTGTGGAATTGTGAGTGCTAAAAATAGAGAAGTTAATGATTCTGAAACAGGTATTACCTACAACTTAATTCAAACAGATGCTGCAATAAATTCTGGTAATAGTGGTGGAGCATTAGTAAATGGAGATGGAAATGTTATAGGTATTAATACTTTAAAACTTTCTGGTACAGGTGTTGAAGGAATTGGTTTTGCTATTCCAATTAACTCTACATTAGATGTATACAATGAATTAAAAACTAATGGAAAAATTTCAAGACCATATATCGGTATTGGTGGTATTGACATAACAGAAGCATTAGCTAAAAAGAATAATTTAGTAATTGGTATTTATGTAAAAACTATCGATAATTTTTCTGCTGCTGAAAAAGCTGGGTTAAAAATTGGAGATGTTATTATAGAGGCTGATGGCACAAAAATCACAACAATGGATGAATTAAATGAAATTAAAAACAAACACAAAGTTGGAGATAAAATGACGGTAAAAATAAATAGAAATGGTACAGAAAAAGAAATTACTTTAACTTTGCAAGAACAATAATATAAAAGAGTAGCTACAAAAGCTACTCTTTTTGTTTCATTATATTTCCTCTTTATTTTCACACAAAATACATATTAAATTGATATATTTATTAACATAGCAAAAGAAATTAATTTGCTACTAACATCCCCTTTTATTTTTAAAAGCTAGAACAAAAATGTTCTAGCTTCTTTTATATTACAATTTTAAACTTCTTTGTCCTTGAATAATATTATCTGATTTCCTTTTATATGGTTTATTTAAAAAGTTAAAAATATTTAGTGATGATAATACTATAATATTTGCAAGTACTCCTCCGAATAGTATTGTAGCTATTACAAATATTTCTTTAATATTTATAAAACTTTCTGCCATTTTAATATTTACATTTGTTAAATTTATAATGTCAAATAATATATATGCTATTATCCCTGCAATAGCTGTTCCTACAATTGAACACGCTATCATAAGCCATGTTTTCTTATTTATTCCATTTACTTTAATAGCTATAAATACTGTTACAACTAATGAAACTGCGCTTGATATTAATATTAAATTCCATTTTTGATTAATAGCTAAAACAAATACTCCTGATACTAATAATATAGATACTATGAATGCTATTAATGGTTTTATTGCATTCTTTCTTGCTATAACTATCGCTAATATTATTAAACCTATTAATATTGCGTATATATAATAATTTTTATTTACAGTTTGTTTATACGTTACACCTGTTATTTCCCCATTTTCTTCTTCAATGCTTACTAATATAATATCATCTTCTTTTAATTCAGTATTTGAAGTTAAACCATTAATATCCTCTGATATTATATATATCATTTCGTATTCTTCGTGTTCATATTCTCCTTCAAGAATTCTTATTTCAGTACTCTGTTCTCTCTTAATTGTTCCATCTTCTTGTTCAACTTCTTGAACACCTTTATTTTCTATGACTTTTGCTTTTACACTATCAAAACTTTCTTCTGCATAAACTGGTAATATGCTTGATACTATTATTAAAATCATTAGTGCTATTGTTGCTACTTTTGTTTTCATTTTTACTCCCCTATTTTGTCGATTTTTGTAATTTCTGCATTCATTATACCACGCATACAGAAATTTTTCAATCACTTTTTTCCGTAAGTTTAAATAGTGTTTTTCTATTGACTATTAGCATGTTTTGGTGTATTATTATACTTGTAGTAAAATAAAGGAGAGACGTATATGTTATGTTCAAAATGTAATAAGAATCAGGCAACAATTTTTATCAACGAACCTACAAGCGATGACCCTAAAAAATTAGTTGGTTATTGTAGAAGTTGTGCTAAGGAAAAAGGAATTTTAATTGATAATAATGGGGAAAATATAAATAATGCCCCAAATATAAATTTAGACCAAATGGCTTCACAATTTGGAGTAATATTCAAAGATTTAACAAATAGCTTAAATAATGAAAATATGGAAATAGATATGGACGAAATGAATGGACAAAATGGTATTCCGTTAGGCTCAATATTTGGTATGTTTGGTGGTGGAAGCACTACCCAAGAGGCTGGTCAAAATGCTGGTTCAGGAAATAAGAAAGTTAAGGTTGAAAAAAAACCAAAAGATAACAAGAAGAAAAAATACTTAGATACTTTTGGAACAAATTTAACAGTTAAGGCAAAAAATAATCAAATTGATACTGTTATTGGAAGAAATAAAGAAATTGACAGAGTTATTCAAATTTTAAATAGACGTACAAAAAATAATCCTTGTTTAATAGGTGAACCTGGTGTAGGTAAAACTGCAATTGCACAAGGATTAGCTTTAAAAATTGCAAGTTCAAATGTACCTGCTAAATTAATAAATAAAGAAGTTTATCTTTTAGATATGACAGCAGTAGTCGCTGGTACTCAATTTAGAGGTCAATTTGAAAGTAGAATGAAAGCAATTATTGATGAATGTAAATCACTTGGAAATATAATTTTAGTTATAGACGAAATCCACAATATTATTGGTGCAGGTGATTCTGAAAGCTCAATGAGTGCTGCAAATATATTAAAGCCTTCTCTTGCAAATGGTGAAATCCAAATAATAGGAACAACTACTTTAAGAGAATATAGAAAATATATTGAAAAAGATTCTGCCTTAGAAAGAAGATTCCAAAGTGTTTTAGTTGAAGAACCCAATGTAGATGATTCTATTTCTATATTAAATGGAATTAAAAAGTATTATGAAGATTATCATAAAGTTAAAATTTCTAATGATGTAATTAAAAAGACTGTTGAAATGTCAGAAAAATATATACATGATAGATTTTTACCAGACAAAGCAATTGATATATTAGATGAGGCGTGTTCTAGAAAAAATCTTGATAATGTAGAATTATTTAAATTAGAAGTTTTAAAAAATGAACTTGCAAAGGTTCAAACCCAAAAAGAAGAAGCTGCACAAGCAGATTCAACAGAAGATTATCAAAAAGCAGCTGATTTAAAGACTCGTGAATGCCAATTAATTGAAGATATTGATAATTTAAATAAGAAAATAGTATTACCAAATTTAACAATTGAAGATATAGCAAATGTTATAGAAAACTGGACTAAAATTCCTGTTAATAAAATAACAGAAGCTGAAACAGATAAATTACTAAACTTAGAAGAAAATCTTCATAAAAGAATTATTGGACAAAATGCAGCAATTGAAGCTGTTAGTCGTGCTATCAGAAGAAATAGAGCTGGTTTAAAATCAACAAAAAGACCACCTTCATTTATATTTGTTGGACCAACTGGTGTTGGTAAAACATGGCTTGCTAAAAGCTTAGCATATGAAATGTTTGGAAATGAAGATTCTATTATTAGAGTAGATATGTCTGAATATATGGAAAAACACTCTACTTCTAAATTAATAGGTTCTCCACCAGGTTATGTTGGTTATGACGACGCAGGGCAACTTACTGAAAAAGTAAAAAGAAAGCCTTATTCAATTATTCTTTTAGATGAAATTGAAAAAGCTCATCCAGATGTGTTTAATATATTGCTTCAAGTTTTAGATGACGGAAAACTAACAGATTCGCAAGGAAATACAGTAAGTTTTGAAAATACAATAATTATTATGACATCAAATGCAGGTTCTAACTTAAATAACAACTCTATCGGTTTCGGAAATACATCTGTTATAAATAAAACTAAAATATTAGATAGCTTAAAAGAAGTATTTAGACCCGAGTTTTTAAACAGAGTAGATGAAATTGTTGTATTTGATAGTTTAAATAAAGAAGAATTAATACAAATTGTAGATTTGATGTTATTAGATACAAAAAAAGCATTAGCAGATAAGAATATTGAATTTAGTATTACAGATGCAGCAAAAGAATTATTACTAGAAAAAGGCACTGATTTAAAATATGGTGCAAGACCTTTAAGAAGAGCTATTCAAAGATATATTGAAGATGAACTTTCTGAGCAAATATTAAGAAAAGAACTTCAAGATGGGCAAAATATACAAATAAACGCAAAAGAAAATGATTTTATATTCTCTATTAATTAACGGAGGGCAAATATGTTAAAATATGTACCAAATATTCTTACAGTATTAAGGTTTTTCCTAATACCTTTCACTATATATTATCTTACCCAAGACAAATATATAGCAGCTATGATTGTACTTACTATCTCTGGTTTAACAGATGTGCTAGATGGTGCAATTGCTAGAAAATTTAATTTAATAACTAACTTTGGAAAACTAATAGACCCATTAGCTGATAAAATTACACAAGTTTCTATTTTAGGAACTTTGGTTGTTAAAAATATTATTCCTTTATGGATATTAGTTGTAGTTTTAGTTAAAGAAGCTGCAATGGTAGCTGGTGCTTCTTTCCTATATGGTAAAGAATTAGTTGTTTCTAGCAAATGGTATGGAAAAGCAGCAACAGTATTATTTTATTTAGCAATAGTTCTATCAATGATTTTTAGAGATTTAGGAATTCAAAATAGTATAGATTTAATAATATATTATATAGCTGTAACAATGACTATTTTCTCTCTTGTTATGTATTTTAGAGAATTTTATATGAAAGGCTATTTAAAGAAAGAAAGCTTAAAATTAAACGAAAAAGTAATGAGTAAATAATAAAATGTTTAAAAGTGGATAAGTTAATTCTTATCCACTTTTTTATTCGTAATCTTCCATTGTATTGCTTAAATTTTCTTTTCCATATACCTCTATTCCAGTTGTTAATTTTAATATATCTTCATTAGTTAAATATTCTGTTGTAATACCTGTTTGTTCATACTGCGTTTCCACTCCCACTTCATCTATTTTGTATATTACTATAACATTATTTTCTAACTTTAATTTATAATGCTCATTACAAAAAATCTCTTCTTCTTTTGATAATTCAACTTCTTCACTTGAAAATTTTTCTATACTCCAACCTCTTGTTTTTTCTTTAAATTCTTTTTCTGTTAAATTAACCAATGACACATCAATATCTTCATATCTTTTAATATAATGCTTACATTTTGTATAATAAGTTTTGTAAATAATTAAAGTATTAGGGGTAGTTCTCTCCTCTTCTACTGATGTTTCAATTAATAATATATTTTCATTTTCTTCCAAAGCCAAAACATTATCATTATACATTATTGTGTTTTCATTTACTGTTGGACTATTATTATCACTCATTATATACCCAAACACAATTCCTAATAAAATTATCGATACAATACTTATAGTAATAGCTATTTTTTTATTCATCATATATCTCATTCCTTTATATAACCTTTTTTACTATTATTTACTAAAAAGATATAAATTATACAAAAAATCCAAGTAAATAATTGCGTCTTTAAACTCGCGAGATTCCGCTAGTTTAAATTTTTTAAGATTAACTACTAGCTATGAATTCTTTTATTTTAAATCCTCCTTTTCTATTTACTACAATACTGATTTCACCGCCTACGTCTGTTCTATAAATTTTTGCTCCGTACACTTCCTAATCGTTCTATTACATACTGACTTGGATGCCCAAATTTATTGTTTTTTCCCACACCAATTAATGCCACTTTGGGTTTAACAGTATTTATAAACTCTTCTGCTGATGATGTTTTTGAACCGGTGATGTGCTACTTTTAATACAGTAGACTTTAAAGAACTTCCATACTCTTCTACCAGTTTTTCTTCTATCTGTTGTGATATATCTCCTGTAAATAAACAAGAAAAGTTATAGTATTCTAATTTCATTACAATAGAATTATCATTTATATCATCTGTCAATTTTTCTTCTGGACTAAATATTTTAAACTTTACAAAATTATCTATTCTTAATATTTTTCCCGCTTCTACTTTTATAATATTTACTTTTTTCTTTGCTACAATTTCCATTATTTCTTCAAAATTGCTTGTACTATCATATTGTTTGGATAAAATAATATTTTTTATTTTCATATTTTCTAACAAATATTTAAATCCATCACAATGGTCTGAGTCAAAATGTGATATGCAAATATAGTCTAAGCTAGTAATGCCTCTGTCTAGTAAGTATGGAAACAAAGTGCTTTTCCCTACATCAAAATTGCCAGTTTCAGCACCACCGCTATCTATTAATATTTTTTTATTTGTAGGAGTTATAATTAAAGCACTATCTCCTTGCCCTACATCTATAAAATAAATTTTTAAATCTTTTGGAATTTTGTTTAAGATATAAAATATAAATGTTAATAATGAAAATAAAATGATAATAAATTTATAATTTTCTTTTAAATATTTGCGAGCATTATCAATACAAATTATAACCTTTCTTATTAAAAATCTTCTGTGTTCTAAATGTTTCGAATTAAAATATAATAGGGCTAAAAATAAAATTAGATAATAAATAATAATTAAAACAATATTTGGCGTTGGAACAAAAATCTCTGCAAATGGTCCTATACTTGTTAACTTTGTACTATAAATCAAAAGCTCTAATAATAGATTATATGGAATACCAATAATATAAGCTAATTTTAGATTAATTAATGAAACGATTGCTAATATAAACCCACCAATAGTTATTGAACCTATTAATATACCTGCTATTAAGTTAGATATAACAAATGTTAAAGATATTGTATTAAAATTATATACTGTAATTAGCAGAACAAAAATATTAGCATATAGAGTGATAGATATTAGTTCTTTTAAATAATTTAGTATATGTTCTAATAATCCACTCTTCTCTTCTTTTTTAGATTTCTGTTTAGTCCCACAAATTATTCCTATTGTTGCAAAATACGAAAGCAACAGCCCAATATTTAGTATCTTGTATGGATTCTGTGATAAGATTAATAAAACAGATAAGCTAATAGAAGTTAACAAGTCGTTTTTTCTATAAAATATCAATGAAAATAAAAGAATAATTCCCATTATAGAAGCTCGTACAACAGATGCGCTAAAATCTACTATATACATGAATAATATAAGAAATATAATAATTATAATATTTCTTGTTCTCTTAGGAATTTTTAATATTCTTAAAAGAAACCCTAGTCCAGTTATAATATATACAATATGAGAACCAGAAACAGCAAGCAAATGTGTTAAACTACTCTTTCTAAAACTTTCTTCAATATCCTCACTTAAATTGTCATCATATCCTATTAAGATTCCTAAAAATAAATCTTTTGTATTTTGTGGCAATATCTTATTAATATTAGTTATAATTTTTTGTTTTAGATTATTCGTAAATATATCTATTATATTCAAATTATTACTTTCTAAAACTTCTACTTTATCTGCTTCAAAGATGCCATAAATTCCTTCTGTTTTTAAATACTCTCTATAATTAAATCCCCCATAATTTCTTGATTGTTCTGGAACAATATATTCACCTTTAACCTTTATTTTATCCGCATAGTTTATCTGTTTATTTTTACTTTTAGATACTCTCAATATAAATTTAATACCTTCGCACTCTTCTAATTTAATTTCATAACTATCTTTGTATTGACTTTCCTTTTTGTTACTTACAACTGTTGCAATAATATCTGTTTTATTAAAATTGTAATACACCTCTTCATACTTTTTATTACAATAAACTAAATATATGCTGGATATAAAAGATGATATTAAAATAAGTAATATAATATTATTTTTTACAAATACATTTAATACTCTTATATAATTATTAGTACTTTTTAATGGAATATATTTAATTATCAAAGTTACAAATATTAAAATTAAAAACAAAAATGGAGCTATATTTAAATATAGCCCCAATATAATTCCTATTAAAAATCCTAATGTTATTATCAAAATAGGTCTTTTCAAAATTTCTCCTATTCTGCTCCCCCTTTTATTTAACTATTCTTCTTGCTGTTACAAATCTTTTGTTATAATTATATCCTCTTGCATCCAAATCTGTAATTGTAACTCCAACACCTGGTTCTGATGCATGTATCATTTTATTATTTCCTATGTATATTCCAACATGTCCAATTCTTGTTAATGCTTGATTTTTGAATATAAGCAAATCTCCTGGTTGTAATTCAGACTTGCTTACTTCTACACCATTTTTAGCTTGTGCTGTTGATGCCCTTGATAATGTATATCCAAATTTCTTATATACGTAAGATGTAAACCCTGAACAATCAAAACCTGTTTTAGGAGACGAACCTCCATATACATAGTCATAACCTAAAAATGTTTTTGCATATTCTACAATTTCTTCACCTTTTGTTTTTAAAGTTGTTGTAATCTCATTTTTTGAAGATTCCTCTTCCTTTTTAGTATCTTCTTGTTTTATTTCAGTATCTTTTGAAGTTTCTTCCTTTTCTTCTACTTTATTATTTGTTTCTTCTTTTTTATCATCTTTGTTAGTTGTTGTATCTTTTTCTTGTTCTTTATTTTCTTCTTTTACAGCTGTATCTTTATTTGTAGTTATTTCTTCCTTTTTAGTAGTTTCTTCTTTTTTGTTTTCAACTACTTCATCTCTTGAAACAGTTTCACCATCTCTTGATGTAGAACTACTTTCTTCTTTCTCTTCTACTTTTTTAGAAGATAACAGGTCTGTTGAAACATAACCTGTGATTCCATCATACTCTATTTTTGACCATTTGGAATCAACTTTTTCTAATACTATTACTTCATTATTTAATTTTAATTTTCCTATTACCGCTGATGATGTTGATGCTTTTTTTCTTAAATTTACACTTGAATATTTTACATATGCTACTGTTCTTTCTACATATTCTATCTCTTCATCATCTTTGTTTGTTTGAGTAGAATTTTTTTCTACTATACTATCTGTTCTTATCCAACCATATGTATTATCCACATACACATATGACCAACCAGAAAATTGTTCTATAACTTCAACCGATGTCACTTTCTTCGCTGTATATATTACATTTGATATTATATTAGGTACTAATCTTAATGTCCCATTTTCTTTAATTTGTAACTCTACTTCAATATCTGTTGTTACATCTTGTATTTGTTCTTTTTCATCTTCTTTTTGTGAGTTATTTGTTTCTTCATTTTTGTTGGTTACATCTTCTTGCTTATTAGTTTCAATTTTACTTTCATCAACCTTTACATATTCCCCAAAAACATATCCTGTAACTCCATTGTATTTTATTTTATACCATTCTCCAACTTTTTCTAAAACTTCTACTTTGTAATCTTGTGTTACAAATCTTAAAACTTTTGAACTTGTTGAAGGCTCTTTTCTCATATTAACTGTTATTTCCGTAATAACCCCTGTTACTGCAAAAGCTTTTACATTTAAAAATATGGTTATAAAAAATAGTATTAGTAATGTGATTTTTACTTTATTTAATAATCTCATTTTTACCTCTTTTACTTTTTATTATTTGAAATTACAATTATATTTCAAACTCGACATAAGTATATAATTAATTAAGAAAAATGTCAATAAATTTGGTATATCTTTCACATGCAAGTTCTAAGTATTTTTCAAAATCAATTGCATTATTTCCATTTGGCTTGTCAGAAATTGAACGTATAACAATATAAGGAATATTGTCAAGCGCACACACCTGAGCTATTGCGGCTCCTTCCATTTCAGTACAATCTGCATTAAATTGTTTTTTTATGCTATCCTTTACATTTATATCTTGAACAAATATATCTCCTGTTGCAATAGTTCCAATAAAAGCATTAAAGTTTTCATTCATATTTTCAATTGTTTGTTTTGTTTTTTCTATTAAATTTTTATCCGAATAAAAATATTTTCCAACATCTGTTATATATCCTTTTTCTCTTCCAGCAGCTGTTATATCAAAATCATGTTGAACAAGTTTTTCTCCTATTACGACATCTCCTATCTCTATATTTTCATTTAAACTACCAGCTGTTCCTACATTCATTACATATTCTATATCAAAATTGTTTAATAGAATTTGACTAGTTCTTGCTGCATTTACTTTTCCTACTCCACATTTTACTAAAACAACTTCATTTTCATTTATTTTACCTGTTATAAATTCTAATTCATAAATCCTTTTTACCGAAATATCTCTCATTATTTTTTTTATCGCATCCACTTCTTCATTCATAGCAGCTATTATTCCAATATATTTCATTTTATTTCCTCCAAATTTCAACTAGTTTGCATTGATTATATCATATACTTAGTTATAAGACAAATTGTTTATACCATAGAAAGTAAAAAAGGATTCTTACGAATCCTTTTTCTTTTTGGGGTATTGTTCAGCTCTCAGCTCTTTTCTCTTAGAACAATCTCCCCAAAGTCCCATTATAACAGGCTTAAACGGATTAAGCTTGCATATGTAGCCACAAGCAATAATACGATCTGCTCTAACATACGTTGCAAATATGCAATTTCTACATTTTCTTTTTTCTTTTCGGGACATATTTTTCCTCCTTCGGTATTTGCCATTCATTTTGTTTTTGTTTAATATTTAAACTCCATATGTTGTAATAAAAGGAGATTATAAAGTTTTACTGTGCTATATTAACATAATTTGATTAATTTGTAAAGGCGGTGACAAATTGTCACTAACCTTTCTTTTATACTACTTTTTCCAATCTATTTATATATTCTTTATCTTGTATTTTAGATATCGCAAAGCATTTCTTACCTAAATCTTTTAATGATGCTCCAATATGATACAGCTCTTTATTATCTATTACAATAAATCTGTCATGAAATTTGTTTGTTTTGGCTATTTCTAATATAGGATACTGTTTATTAAATTTTTGTATATCCAGCTTGGCTATATTACTTTTTTCTGATGTTATTATAATAACTTTTACATCTTTATTTTTCTTGGTTAGTATTTTTAATATACTATCATCTATGTAATTATCTATAATTAATATCTTTGTTTTTGCACTTTTTATTATATATACTATTAAACTATATGCATCATAAATTTGACCATCAAAAAATATATGTTGCTTGAATTCTTCATTCTTACCTTTTTGTAATTCATTAAACATCTCATTAAATTTATTATCAAGTTCTAATAATTTATATTCTATTTTTTCAAATCTTTCAAAAATATGTCCATTATTTGCTATGAACTTTCGCATTTCTATAAAAGCTTTCATAATATTTATACTTACATTTATAGCAATGTCACTTTTTAATAAGGCTGATAACATTGCAATTCCTTGCTCTGTAAAAACATATGGTAGATATCTTCTCCCACCATAGTTTTGTTCTTCAAAACTTGAGGTGACAAATTAGCACCTCAAGTTTTGAAATTCTTTATCATTTAATTGAAAACAAAATTCCTCTGGAAATCTTTCTATATTCCTTTTCACTACACGATTCACATATTTAGTTTCGCAATGATATAATCTTGCGACATCATTATCTAACATTACTTGTTTTCCCCTTATAGTATAAATTAAGCTTTTTATATCTATATTTTCATATGCTACATTATCAACTTCTTTTTCTATTAGTTCTTTATTATCTTCTATAATTACCACTCCTTAACTTTTGTTACGGCAATTATAAAACATTTGTTTTGCTTTGTCAATAAGTTTTGTGTGGTTATATAAAAAATTTAAGGTGACAAATTATCACCTTAAATCTTATTTTCCACTCATCGCAGCTTTAATATATTCAATTTCTTCCTCTTTATCAAGTCTTACAAATAATGGTTCACCTTGTGCAATTACTTTTGTTCCTGGCCTAATAACATCAAAGTTGTATAAACTATCCCAAGTAGCATCTTTTTCATCTATTCCTAATTGATTTAATATTTTCTTAGATGATTCTGGAATAAATGGTGCTGACATTATTGCTATTTTTCGTAAAGCTTCTGCTAAGTTAAACATTACAGATTTTAATTCTTCTTTTCCTTCTTTTGCAAGTACCCAAGGAGCTGTTTCGTCTATATATTTATTTGTTCTAGCAATATATCTCCATAATTCTTGTATAGCAGCACTTACACGGTAACTATCCATATATTCTTCTACCTTTGCTATTTGCTCTTTTGCAAATTCTTGTAAAACAGAATCAAATTCTGTTTTTTCTGTAATATCTGTTGGTATTTCACCGCCATAATACTTGTTAATCATTCCTATTGTTCTATTTAAAAGATTTCCTAAGTCATTTGCTAAGTCTGAATTAAATCTTTCAACAAAATCTTCTGGTGTAAACATTGAATCTTGTGCAAAACTCATTAAACGTAATAGATAATATTTTGTTGCATCTAATCCATATCTTTCTATTAATGTTTCTGGGTAAATAACATTTCCAACTGACTTAGACATTTTACCATCTTTCATTACAATCCAGCTATGTGCATATAGTTTTTTAGGAAGTTCTAATCCTAATGCATGTAAGAAAATTGGCCAATATATTCCATGGAATCTTATTATTTCTTTTCCAACAACATGTAAATCTGCTGGCCAGTATTTTTTAAATAATGTATCATCATCTGACATATATCCAAGAGCTGTTATATAGTTTGTTAGAGCATCTAACCATACATATAGAACATGTTTTGGATTATCAGGAAGTTTAATTCCCCAATCAAACGTACAACGACTAATGCACAAATCTTCTAGCCCTGGGTCTATAAAGTTTTTAAATATTTCATTTTTTCTAGATTCTGGTACTATAAATTCTGTATTCTCTGCATAAAAATCTTTAAGCCATTGTTCATATTTTTTCATATTGAAGAAATATGCTTCTTCTTTCATCTTTTTTACTTCTCTACCACAATCAGGACATTTTCCATCTACTAATTGTGTTTCTGTAAAGTAGTTTTCACATGGCATACAATACCAACCTTCATATTCACCTTTATAGATATCTCCATTATCCATAAATGTTTTAACTATTTTTTCTACTGCTTTTACGTGTCTTTCATCAGTTGTTCTAATAAAGTCATCATACTGAATGTCCATTAAATCCCATAGTTTGATAGCTTGCTTAGCCATATCATCTACGTGCTCTTGTGGAGTTAATCCTCTTTTTTCAGCAACTGCTTGTATTTTTTGACCATGTTCATCTAAACCAGTTAGATAATATGTATCAAAACCTCTTAATGTTTTATACCTTTTTATACAATCAACTAATGTCTCGCAATATGCTGTACCAATATGAAATTTACCACTTGGATAATATATGGGTGTAGTTATATAAAATTTCTTCTTATCTTCCATGAATCGTATTCTCCTTTTTAATATGAATATAATTATATATTCATAAGTATTTAAAGTCAACCTATGATGCCGCTTCTTTTAATTTTAAAAGTATATTTAAAGCATCTATTGGTGTTATTTCATTAACATTTATTTTATCTAGCTCGTGAGCTATATCTGCTAACTTGTAATTATACATATCAAGTTGTCCTGATACTACTTTTTTATCTTCTTTTTCTTTACCTTTATTTATTAATATGCTCTTTCTTTCTAAGCCTTTTAATATTTCATTTGCACTTTTTACTACATCTTGTGGAACTCCCGCAAGTTTAGCAACGTGAATACCATAGCTTTCGTCTGTTCCACCTTTTACAATTTTTCTCAAAAAGATTATATCTTCACCTTTTTCTTTTACTGCAATAGAATAGTTTTTTACACCTTCTAACTTGTTTTCAAGTTCAGTTAATTCATGATAGTGTGTCGCAAATAGAGTTTTTGCTCCACATTTTTCTTTGTTTGAAATATATTCTGCAACAGCCCATGCGATAGATAATCCATCATATGTTGATGTTCCTCTTCCTATTTCGTCTAATATTACTAAACTATTGTTAGTAGATTCTTTTAGTATGTTTGCAACTTCCATCATTTCTACCATAAATGTACTTTGTCCCATGCTTAAATCATCTGATGCACCAACTCTTGTAAATATCTTATCTACAACTCCTATTTTAGCATAACTTGCTGGTACAAAGCTTCCTATTTGAGCCATAAGTGTTATTAAAGCTACTTGTCTCATATATGTTGATTTACCAGCCATATTAGGACCTGTAATTATTGATAGTCTATCACTTTCTTTGTTTAAATATGTATCGTTTTCGATAAAGCTTCCAGATGGTAACATTTTTTCTATTACAGGATGTCTACCATCTCTTATATCTATCTCTCCACTATTATCTACTATTGGCATAACATAATTTAAGTCAATAGCAACTGTTGCAAATGATGCTATTACGTCTAATGTTGAAACAATATTTGCAGTTTTTTGTATTCTTTGAATTTGACTAGAAATACTTGCTCTTATTTCTTGGAATACTTTGTATTCTAAGTCTACTAGTTTTTCTTGTGCTCCTAATGTTTTTTCTTCTAATTCTTTAAGTTCTTCTGTTATATATCTCTCTCCACCAGTTAATGTTTGTTTTCTAATATATGTATCTGGTACTTGTGATAAATATGATTTTGTAACTTCTATATAGTATCCAAAAACTTTGTTAAATCCAACTTTTAGGTTTTTAATTCCTGTTGCTTCTTTTTCTCTTGCTTCTAATTCTATAATCCAATTTTTACCTTCTGTTGAAGCTTTCTTATATCCATCTATTTCTTCGTTATATCCTAACTTTATTAACCCACCTTCTTTTACAGATATTGGTGGTTCTTCAACTATTGCTGCATCAATTAAACTATATACATCTTTTAATTCATCTAAATCAGCATATAGATTTTGTAGCAATTTTGATGATGTTCTTGATAAAACATTTTTTAAATCAGGTAATTGTCCTAGTGAATTTTTAAGCGATATTAAATCTCTACCATTAGCATTCCCGTAAGAAATTTTTCCTATTAATCTTTCAATGTCATACACTTTTTTTAGGCTATCTACTACTTCACCTTTAAGCATTTGGCTTCCTACTAATTCTTTCACTGCATCTAATCTGTTATTAATCTCTAATACATCTATTAATGGATCATTTATCCATCTTCTTAACATTCTTCCACCCATTGATGTTGCTGTTTTATCTAGTACCCACAGTAGAGTTCCTTTTTTAGATTTATCTCTCATTTTTTCTGTAAGCTCTAAATTTCTTCTTGTATTTAAATCAATAGACATATATTTTTCTACATTGTATATGTTAATTTTATTAATATGTTCTAATTCTATTTTTTGAGTATCTTTTAAATAATTTAAAAGTCCATTTGAAGATATAACTGATAACATTTTTTCTTCTATATTATCTAACCTTTTACCTTCACAATATATATCATATTCTTCTACAATTGCTTCATAATCACTTTCAAATTTTGCATTTTCCACTCTTGAAACATAACATTCAAATCTTTCTCTTATTTTATTTACTTCCTCTGTTGAAGCAAACAACATCTCATTTACGACTATTTCTGCTGGTGAATATCTTGATATTTCATCTAATAGTTTTGCAAAATTGTTTGATTGTTTAATTTGAGTGGAAAAGAAATCTCCTGTTGATATATCACAAACAGCCATACCAAAGAAAAGTCCATTTTTATATATAGACATGATATAATTGTTTTTCTTTTCATCTAGCATATTTGATTCAATTACAGTTCCAGGTGTTACTACTCTTATAACATCTCTTCTTACAATTCCTTTTGCTTCTTTTGCATCTTCTAATTGCTCACAAATTGCCACTTTATATCCTTTGCCAATTAATCTTGATATATATACTTCTGCTGCATGAAAAGGAATTCCACACATAGGAGCTCTTTCAGCTTGTCCACAGTCCTTACCTGTTAAAGTAAGTTCTAGTTCTCTTGATGCTGTTATCGCATCGTCAAAGAACATTTCATAAAAATCTCCTAATCTATAAAACAATATACAATCTTTATATTGCTCTTTTGTATCAAGATAGTGTTGCATCATTGGTGAATATTCTGCCATTTATTTTTCTTCTCCTTCTTTCACTATTTGTTCTACTTTCTCATCATTGTTTGATAATGTATTTGGCTGTGGTTGTACATCTACTTTTAAGCTTTCTTTAAATGATCCTTCCATTTTTGTATAGTTTTCTTCTATTCTCATTCTATATAATTCATTTAATGACTTATATATTCTATTGATAGAAAATCCCATACTTTCTGCCGCTTGTGTTTTTGATAAATATTGGCATCTTTTATTATAGATTCTTTCAATTTCTTCTAACTGCTCTCTTCTCGTATCATTTATCTCACTTATTTTTACAGGTCTCGATACCAACTTAGATATTTTTTCTTCTATATCCTCTGTTAAAGGTATATTGTTTTTATTATTTTTCTTTACCTCTTTATATATACTAATTAAATATGGATTTTCTTTTTCTAATTGATTAACTCTTCTTTGTATTGTTCTCACACCAACATTATATTTATTTGCTGCATCTATTGTATGAGTTCTTTCTTTTATCATTTCAATCACAAGTGCTTCATAATCTAAATCATTACGTTCTTTTTGTTTGTATGGAAATCTTTTAATGTACTCTATATATAAATCCGGATTATTTATACTTATTTCTTCTATTATTTTTTTATTTAATGTCTTATATCTGTGTGCATTTCTTGAACTAAATCCATTCTAGATAATTTACCATCTATTACATCTTGTATTCTAGATTCAAATTCTTCTACTGAAATTTTTATCATACTATTTCTCCCTTCAAATACCACATACAGTCCTCTATTATTTTTACCTCTACTATTTTATCTATGTATTTTTTATCAGCCTCTATAACAACAACTTTATTACTGTCTGTTCTACCACTTAAAGTATTTTCATTTGTCTTGCTTATACCATCTATTAATACCTTCTGAATAGTTCCAATATATTTTTTGTTATTATCTTCGATTTGGCTTTCTACTAATGCCTTTAATCTATTAAATCTTTTATGTTTTATATCTTCTGGAATTTGATTTTTCATCGTATCAGCAACAGTTCCTTTTCTTCTTGAATATATAAACATAAAGACTTGGTCAAATTTTAGTTTTTCTACAACATCTAACGTATCTTCAAAGTCCTCCTCTGTTTCTCCTGGGAAACCTACTATAATATCAGTAGTCAAAGCTACATTAGGTATTTTTTCTTTTATTTTATATGCTAATTCTAAATACTGTTCTTTGGTATATTTTCTATTCATTACTTTTAATATTTTACTACTTCCAGATTGTAAGGGTAAATGTACACTTTTGCATACTTTTTCACACTTTGCTATTACTTCTATTACATCATCTGTAAAGTCTTTTGGATGTGGAGATATAAAGCGTATTCTTTCTATTCCGTTAATTTTATTAATTTCAGTTAATAGTTGAGCAAAACCGTACCCCTCTCCTCCATTATATGAATTAACATTTTGGCCAAGTAGCATTATCTCTTTATATCCTTGACTTGCTAATTCGTTTATTTCTTTTAATATGTTCTCTGGTTTTCTGCTTCTTTCTCTTCCTCTAACATATGGAACTATACAGTAGCTACAAAAATTGTTACATCCATACATAATAGTTACTTGTGCTTTTACCTTATCACTTCTTCTAATTGGCAGGTCTTCGTACACTTTTCCATCTATATCTAATACGTCTTTTATCTTCTTTGAATTATTTAATTTTTTGTAAGTATTCTCTGGTAATTTATGAAGAGTGTGTGTTCCAAATATTATATCTACATAAGGATAGCTTTCATTTATCTTTTGGATAATATGTTCTTGTTGCATCATACAACCGCCAATAGCTATTATTGCATTGTTTTCTCTTTTAATTTTCTTAACTTCTCCAAGTTTACCAAATAATTTATCTTCTGCATTTTCTCTTATACAACAAGTATTAAATACAACAAAATTTGCTTCGTTGATATTCTCTGTTTTTGTATAATTCATTTCTTCTAACATACCACATATTTTTTCTGAATCGTTTTCATTTAAGCTACATCCCATTGTTAATATATGATATTTAAAATTCTTATCTGTATTTATATTTTTTACTTTTTCTATATACTCTTTTTGTATTTCTATTTCTTCAAATTCTTGCACGTAAATTCCTCCAATATATCATACATTTTATCATATATCCGTAGAATTTACAAGAATTTTTAATCTTCAAACAAATAAAAAAAGAAGTGCTTTTGCACTTCTAAAAATATATTATTGAATTCCATATTTTTTCTTAAATTTATCTGCTCTACCACCTGTTGTATTTTGTTTTAAATTACCTGTCCAAAATGGGTGACATTTTGAGCAAACATCAACTTTTATTTCTTTTTTTGTTGATTTTGTTTCTATTACGTTTCCGCATGCACATATTACTTTTGCTTCATTAAATTCTGGGTGTAATTCTGCTTTCATTATGTATATTCACCTCTTTCTTAATCTTTTTAAAAAATATCGTTTAATATTCTAACATATATTTAATCTTTTTTCAAGACTTTTTTTACTTATTTTCTTCATTTAATACATATTCTGCTGTTTGTTTTAGTTCTTGATTTAGTGATGTTCTTTTTACTATTTTAGACATTACATTGTATAAACAACAAAATACTAATATTATTAATCCTATTTTTTTCCAATGTTTAGCTATCATTTTTTATTACTCCTAAATTTAAACTACTATTTAATTATATCACTTTTTTAATATTTGTCAATAGCAAATGACCCAAAAGGGTCATTTGCTTATTGTTTTACCTACACATATTAAACCATTTTTCATATAAATTTGTAGTTATATTCCATAATGTAGTTTTGGCTACATCATTTTGCGCCAGTAGTTTTCTCTCTAATATTATATCTTCACCTGATTTATATTGAATTGTACCTAAAACATCTCCGTTTTTTATTGGTGCTTGTATATTCGTGTCTATAACTACATTTTGAGTTATATTTCCTGTATCTCCTTTTTTTATTAGCACACACGCATCTTCTTCTAATGTTACATTTACTTTTGACTCAATTCCTTTATTAATATTTACTGTTTGAATTATATCTCCTTTACTACCAAAACTTTTGCTTGTATAATTTGCAAAACCATAATCTAATAATTTTGTAGCTTCACTAAACCTTATTTTTGTTGTTGGTGCTTTCATAATTACTGCAATTAAGGATAATCCATCCCTTGTTGCAGATGCGGAAAGATTATATAGTGCAATTGAAGTTGACCCTGTTTTTAAACCAGTAGCGCCTTGATAATTTCTAATTAATTTGTTTGTATTTACAAGCTCCGATTTCCCATCTCTTATTGAGTCCATCCATATTGTTGTAAATTCTGTAATACTAGGATGATTTTGTAAAAGTTCTCTTGACATTAATGCTATATCATAACTAGAAGTAACATGCCCATCTTCATCTATTCCGTGGCAATTCTTAAATGTTGTATCATTCATTCCTAATTGTTTTGCTTTTGTATTCATCATTTGAACAAATGCTTCTTCCGAACCAGCTAAATACTCTGCCATTGCAACGGTACAATCATTTGCAGATACTACACATATTGATTTTAACATATCTCTCACACTTAGGTTTTCTGTTGTGTCCAACCAAATCTGTGACCCACCCATTGAGTGAGCATTCTCACTACACGGAATTGGTGTTTCCATAGTTATTTTTCCACTATCTAGCGCTTCCATGATTAATAATATACTCATTACTTTTGTAACACTGGCTGGTCTTAATTGTTCATGTGCATTGTGAGAATATAGTATTTTTCCTGTTAATTGGTCTATTAATATTGCAGAACCTGATTCTAAATTTAATGAGTTATTATCAACTGCTTCCGAAATAATTTCTAATGCATCTTCTGTTTTAGTATCCGACCATACATATACTGCACCGGTTGCAAAACTAATAGAAGAGATTAAGATTGTAAAAATTATAGAGAATATAATTGTTTTTGTTTTCATATTTTGCCTCCTTATTTTATACAATTATATTCTCTACTTTATTATCATATTCTTACTAAACTAATTTTTACTCGTCTATTTTCTACTCTTGCATCTATTCGTATATCATAGTCTAATGTATTTTTAAATTTTAAATCACTAGTGTTATATGCAACTGCTGCATCTTTTCCATCTTCTATATATGGAACGTCTTTACTATGTTCATGTCTTTCTGTTACTTTTAATCCTTCTACATCTAGTACAGCATTATATATAGTAGTACTTACTTGACATACTCCTCCACCATAAGATTGTATTGTTTCTCCATCTGATGTAAATGTTTTTGCTTTTTTATATCCTTTTTCTTTTGTAGTTGCACCTAAGTTATCCCAAAAAGAAAAAGTTTCTCCACTTTTTACTACTGTTCCATTAAGAGTATTACAAGCAAGTTCAATATTCGAATCTCTTGCTTCTGTATCATTTGGTAATCTAGTTGAAAATTCCGAAATTAATTGTTCTGTATAATTATTTCCTAATCCAACCATAAAGTTAGTTATGCCTGAATTTTCATTATTAATATTTGTTCCTGTTCTTGTAGCATTATAATTTTCTTCTTGATTACTATTTAGTGCAAATGCTCCAATTCCAACTGCTAAACCTAAAATTAAAAATATCCATAAATATTTTTTCATAAAAACCTCCGTTTTTAGTTATAATACTTTATGGATATTATTTTTACCAATTTTTTATTTTTTATTTATGTATAATGAATATTTATTAACGTTCATCTTTATCTGGATTATTTGTGCTTTTTTGTTCTTCTAACATTTTTCTTACATCTTTACCAGTATATTCTCTTCCTTTTTCATGTCCTAAATATAATGTTCTTAAAGCAGTTGATGAACGCATTTTCATAAGTTCTGGTGGTCTTTCCGTAAATACAATATTAATATCTTTTACATCTTTAAAATCATTCTTTAAATCCGATCCCATAAATACTGCATCAGCTTCGCTTCCATATTTTGATTCTATCCATGCGTTTGCCATATGTAGATCTCTTACATAATATCTATAAACATCATTTACAACTTTAAAATGTCTTAATATTTCCATTCTTTCTTCTGCTGATATAATTGGATATTTATTTTTATGAGACATAACTAATTCGTCATCTTTTACACCAACTATCAAAAACTCACTTTGTTTAGCTGCTTCTAATATATTTTCTAAATGCCCTAAATGAAATAAATCATAGGTTCCTGGTGCATAACCAACTTTATATTTTTTTGCGCTTTCGCCCTTTATCTCCTCTTGTTCTTTTTTCTTTCTAAATTCCAAATATGCTTCTCTTAGCCTGCTTTCCTGTATTGCAACATCTGTGCTAGGAACTGAAAATGTAAAATCAACTCCTCTAATTTGTTCCATTATTTTAGCCCTATCCTCAGTTGATTTTATAGGTCTATTCATACCTAGCGCTTGACACAAATTATCATCATATATTCCTAATGCGAAGATACAATCAGGATCAAATTCTTTACTCATCTGAATTTCTTTATCTAAATCTTGTAAATCTTTTGCTCTTAATATATCATATGCACCCATTCTATATACTATCTTCATATACTTTTCCTCCTATTTTACACAAGTCTCTTATATTGATTCCATCTTTTATTATCGTTCAATACTTCTTTTTCTATTTCATCTATATCCATTGAAGATATTTCATCTATAATTTTAGTAGCTAACTCATAACTTAAAATTTTTGTTTTATCATTTATATAAAATACTTTATCTTTTATATTATCTGGTAAAATTACATTATATTGGTCTATTAAAGTTTTATTTAATACATCATAATCATGATACATATCTTTTTTATCATAATAGTCCAAATAGTAGTTATAGAATAAGTAATCTGTTATTAAGTGTAAAAAACAACCTCTATTAAAACTATCTTCTATTTTATTGTTTTCTAAAAATCCTTTGAGTCCTGTATAAGCTGGTGATTTTCCATAGTGTGTTTTTGACTTTTCACTTGTTAAATCCGGTGCTATAACACCATTTATAAATTCTTTTATATCTTCAACTTTTTTATGCTTTTTTATATACTCATTTGCTATTGCAATATGTATTACATAACCTGGCATTTCTTTTCTCCTATTTATCTTTTATAAATCTATTTAACATCGTTCCAACTATATGTACAATTTTAGTTGAATTTTCTTGTGCTATAACTTTTCCAGCTGCTTTTGAACCAACAGTTACAGCTGCTACAACAGCACTTATTAAAAAGTTCATATTAATGTTTATATTAAACATTGTAACTATTCTTACTGCTAACATTGCACTTATTGCACCACTTAATACTCCACAAATATCACCAATAACATCACAACATATATTAGCAACTTTCGCTGAATTTCTTATTAATTTTATAGAAGATTTCGCTCCTTCTATTTTTTTACTTGCTTTTGCATGAAAATCTTCTTCTTCTCCTACTGTTACTGCAACACCTATTATATCTGTTACAATACCTATTAATATTACTAAAACTAATATCAATATTGCTGGTATTAAATCTAGGCTATTTATTGCATTTGTTGATATAAAAGAAAAAAGAAGTGATAAAGCAAACGTAATAAATAGGGCTTGTACTGCCCATGTATATTTCCATTTTTCTTTTTTCATTTCTTTGTTTTTCAATTTATTTAACTCCAATTAAAATAAGATAAGATGGTAAAAGTTTAGATAAATTTTACGGTTTAGGTCTAGTAGAATTTCTCTATTTTCTACCTAACATTACTGTCTGGCCGTTTCCATTTAAAGAAAATACCTAATAATATATATTAGAAACTAGATCGCCACTTAAATCCGCACCTCAATCTCTAAACTTTCTTGTATCGTAACAAACATTCTAGAAGTTTTCCTTGAAATTTTGATTACTACTATTAGTTTCTTTTGCAATAATAATTTCATAGCAACAAATAAAATACTTATGGCCACTAAATATTTTATTCTACTCACTAATCCCGAATTATCACTCAAAACAGGCTACTCTATACTTCGTGTCTTGGCACTGGTATAGGTTACACTTAAAAAAGATAAATTTTAAGTCTTAAACGAAACGAGGAATTCCTATATATGCCATTATATATCATCCTAATTTCTTTCTTCCTACTAACGCACAGAACTGGGCGTTCCGCGCATTAATAACAAGCTTTATCTGTGTGCCTTTTAGTGGATTTTTAGCCCCACCCTCATAATAGTCAAAATTACTAGAATAATGCACCATCGTTTTATATTATACCATAACTTACATTTTTTTGCAAATTTTAGTCATCATCATACTCATATTCTTCTTCAAATAAATCTTCTAACTCTTCTGCAATTTCTTCACTTTGTTTTTTTATTCTACTCTTAGGATTATATGCTAAATTTTCCTCTGTTGTTCTTGGTGATTTATTAATATTTGTTTTTTTACTTTTAAATCTTACTTGTTCTTCTTGTATTAATTGTTCTTTTTCTATATCATCACTTTCAAAATCTTCTTTTTCTGTTGAAGAATTCAGTTTTTTCTTTGTTTGTGAAACCTTTTCAAATAAATCTGGTACATAGTCTAATAATTTATCTATACAAGAACTATGATTTACCGGTAATAGCCTTACTTTATCATTTTCTACAACCAAAAATGCTATTGGATTAATACTTACTCCTGCTCCGCTTCCACCACCAAACGGTAATCTATATTGTACATTTTCAGTTTTATCTTTTTTATTATACTCATCTCTTGTTTCTCCTTTAAACTCACTTCCACCAGCTGCAAAACCAAAAGCTACTTTTGATACAGGTATTATTACTATATTATTTACAGTTTCAATAGGTTCTCCTATTATTGTATTTACATCAATCATATTTTCTATGCTATTCATTGCTGTAAGCATAAGACCTTCTATCGGATGATTTTCCATTAATATTTCCACCTTTCTTTTTTAAATAATGTAATATATTTATAATATTTACCATTTTTACACTAATTATACAGTTTAAATTAATGTTTATTTCATTTTTGTTAACATTTAAAAATTCAAGCTCATTAATATATTTACCATCAATTCTTCTAGCTATTAATATTGGGATAACTGATTGTATAAAAGCATATATCCAAGTTGATAAAACCGGGTCAAAAGTTGAAAAATATCCTCCTATTTTTACATATTCTATTGTAAAATCGTGATATTTTAAAGATTTTAAAACATCTATATTTATAGCTTCATTTTGCTTAAATTTATTAATATCTAACTTTCCACTTTGTAATGTATTCTGTATTTTATAATTATCAATAGTAAATTTTATAAGTTGTATCTTGTTCAAAAAATATATTCCAACATTTAATAGAAAATCTACTTTTACCTTTTCTTGTTCATTTGATATATGTAGCTTTTTTATTTCTAATTTTGCATTTGATAATTTAAAAATGAGTATTGATAAAGTTACTAATATAATTAGTCCTAAAATAATAAAAACTAGTATCATAAGATTTCTCCTTTAATACTAGTTTTCACATTTTTATTTTCAATTAAACATTTCTTTTGGTTTTCTCAACAGTTATATCTCCAAATAACTCCTCTTGAACCGTTGTAACTTTGTTTCTTCTAGATAGTTCTAGAAGCCCTGTAAATGCTGTTACTACTTCTTGTTTGTTACATTTAGAAATTGAATATAACTTATTAAATACAAATTTAGGTTTTCTAATTAATTCTTTAAACATTTCTTTTACTTTACTTGCTACTGTATATGTCTCTACAATTGCAATTTTTTCAATATTTTTAGCATTTTGATTAATTTTTTCATTGTTTCTTTCTATAATTCCTTTATATAAATCAGGAAGTATTTCTTTGCTATACTCAACTTCTAATTTTTGTTTTGGAAGTTCAATAAGCTCTGGTATTTTAAAGAAACGTTTAGAAAATTCTTCATAACCCGCCCTAAATTTTGCTGTAATTTCTTTATATTTTTTGTATTCTATTATTCTTTGAATTAATTGCTCTTCTGTAAGCTCTTCTGCTGCTTCTGCTTGGTTTGGAAGAAGCCCTTTTGATTTTATATATAGAAGTGTTGATGCCATTATTAGAAATTCACTTGTCACTTCTAAATTTAGCTCTTCCATTTTATTTATGTATTCTATATATTGGTCTGCTATCTCACTAATTTTTATGTCATAAATATTCATTTTGTTTTTATCTATTAAATGACATAACAAATCTAGTGGTCCTTCAAAGTTTTCTATTTTTATAGCATACTTATTTGATTCTAGTGTTAATACGTTTTGCATTTCTACTCCTCATCTTTAATTGCTTGATTTATAATATCCTCTCTATATCCTTTTTTTCTAAGGTAGTTTTCTATTTCTTCTTCATCCATTGTACTTTGTTTTTTTATAACTATATTCTTAGCTGATTTTAGTTCATATTCATATAGTTCTTCTAAATTTTCTGAAAAATAATCTTCTATTAAACTATTCTCAATTCCTTTTGAATATAGCTTATACTTTATTTCTTTTCTTGATAAATTATTTAATGCTTTAAATTCACATACTGCTCTGTCAATATATGCTGTATCACTTAGGTAACCAGCTTCCTTAACGTACTCTATTATATCATTTAATAAATTTTCTTCAAGTATTTTTGAAAATTTATTCCTTACTTCATATTCTGTTCTTTTTTTATACATAATGTAATTCATTACTTTGGTTTTTGCTTTATCAAATTCTTCTACACTATATTCCATTTTTTTCACCACTCATAATATATCATAAATTTTCTTTAAAATAAAGAGTAATACTAAATAGTATTACTCTTATTATATCTCTAAAAATTATTCTGCATCCTCATCTTCGTCTGGTTCTTCATCTCCTAAGCTCTTTTCAAATGCTTCTGAGAATTTCGCTCTTATTTTTTCTTCAATTTCTTTCATCATTTCTGGATGTTCTGTTAAGTAGTCTTTAACATTTTCTCTACCTTGTGCAAGTCTTTCTCCATTATAACTAAACCAAGAACCACTTTTTTCTACTATATCTAAGTTAACACCTATATCTAGTATATTGCCTTCTTTTGATATACCTTTACCATATACTATATCAAATTCTGCCTCTCTAAATGGTGGCGCTACTTTGTTTTTTACAACTTTTACTCTTGCTCTGTTTCCTACAACTTCTCCGTCTTGTTTGATATTTTCTACTTTTCTAATATCTAATCTTACAGATGAATAGTATTTTAATGCTCTACCACCAGTTGTTGTTTCTGGATTTCCAAACATTACTCCTACTTTTTCTCTTAATTGGTTAATAAATACTAAAACTGTTTTAGATTTATTTATAGCTCCTGCTAACTTTCTTAAAGCTTGTGACATAAGTCTTGCTTGAAGTCCTATATGTGAATCTCCCATATCGCCATCAATTTCTGCTTTTGGAACTAATGCTGCAACAGAGTCTACAACTATAACATCTAGTGCACCACTTCTTATTAATGCTTCTGTGATTTCTAATGCTTGTTCTCCTGTATCTGGTTGTGATACGATCAAATTATCTATATCTACGCCTAAGTGTTTAGCATATACTGGATCTAATGCGTGTTCTGCATCTATAAATGCTGCTTCACCATTCATTTTTTGAGCTTCTGCAATTATATGTAATGCTAATGTTGTCTTACCAGAAGATTCTGGTCCATATATTTCAATAATTCTTCCACGTGGCACGCCACCAATACCTAATGCTATATCTAATCCCAATGCTCCTGTTGGGATAGCTTCTATATTCATTGCTTGGAATTCTCCAAGTTTCATAACTGACCCTTTACCAAATTGTTTTTCAATTTGCCCCATTGCCGCTTCTAGCGCTCTTCTTTTTTCTGGATTTTGATTTTCCATATTGTTTCCTCCTAAATTAAACATTTGTTTGTATATTCTTATTATATATTAAAAAAAATATTTGTCAACAGTTTTTTTAAATTTTTTATTTATTATTTTTCTATTTTATATTCTATGCATTTTTGTTATAATAACTTAAAATTACAACTTAAATTTTTATAAAATTTAGACATTTTACTTTTCCTATCTTTTGTAACTATATTATAAATCTTTTGTGCTTTCTCCATAATCTTTTCTCTATTGGTTGGTATATTTATATAGTTGTACTGTTCTGAAAGCAACCTTTTATATCCATAACTTTTCTCTTTTGTATCAAGCAAATATACACTCTCCTGTGGTACCGGTATCATATCAGAAAATCTTATAATGCCTAAATCAGATTTATTTTTAACATTAACAATTTTAAAAAATGTCAAATTATCTTTATATGTTTTATGCTTTAATTTGGGTGAAAATAAAGGCGCAAAATAATAATTATCTTCTACTACAATTACAACTCCTATGTATGGTCGTTTTTGATTTTTGTTGTAGGCAATGTGCTTATCAAATTTCTTTAAATAATTAATATAATCCTCATCAATTATATAAAAATTCAATTTCCCTAGTTTTATTTTTTTAGTTTCCTTTTTCATTATACCTCCTATAAATTTATTTTTTGAAAACACAAAAAGAGGGATACCCCAATAGTATCCCCCCCTTTTAATTTTTCTGGAAACTCGTTTATAGTAAAACTAAAGGCTCGTTTCTAACCTAATGTTTAACTAGATATTTATTTATAAGACTACATCTTAAAGGCTCATATCTAACCTTCATTGCACATTTATGAAATTAATCAAAGGTTTATGCTACCTAATTTATTTGATAAATTAATTTATCAATATTAGTATATTCATTATAGCTTATTTTATTTACAAAATCAATATTTTGTTTACATTTTTTATTTTTCATACTCTCTATACCACGTTTCTATCCCTAAAAATAGATTATATGAATTTGGTGTTATTGTACCTTTTAAGTTAGCTGAATAGATTATTGAGCTTGTATCATAATATAGGCTTATATATGGAATTTCTTCATTATATATTTCATTTATTCTTGTATATTTTTGTTTTATTTCATTTTCATCATCTAGAAATTCAATTTCTTTTAATAATGTATTAATTTCATTATTAGTATAATTTGATAGATTATCTTCTCCAAAATATTTTTCTAATGATGGACTATAACTATATGTATGATTTGCAATTATAATGTCATAGTTTTTATTTTTTAAATAATTATTATACTCTTTATTACTTACTTCTTTTACATTTATTAATATTCCCACTAAACTTAATTGTTCTTTTATATTGTTTGCTACTTTTATATTATCTGTATTATTTTTATTTACTACAATATCTAGTTCTATTTTTATATTACTGTTATTAACTTTCTTTTTCCACCCTTCTGCTGAATATTTCCAACCATTTTCTACTAATATATTTTTAGCTTTATTGCTATCATAAGCGGTAATATCATTACTTATGTCATAAGCAAAACTCCCAAAATCTAATGGAAAATTTGATATTTCATATTTATTATTAAGTATATTTTTCAATATATCTTCTTTATTTACAGTATAATTTATAGCTTTTTTTACTTCTTTATTAGATAATATTTCACTTTTGCAATTAAAAGCTAAATAATTATATTCCCTATTTATATACCTACTAATATTATATCTAGTATTTTTCAAATACTCCTCTACACCTTTATTAGAGGTAGTAAATATATCTATTTCTTCTGTTTTAAATGCTTCTATTACAGTTGATAATGAAGAATATAATTTGAGTAGTATAGTTTCTATCTTTAAATCTTGGTCTTTTGAATTTTCTAAATTCTTTTTTAATAAAATACTTTTATTATTAACTTCTGAAATATAGAACATTCCTGTTCCTACCGGTTTTGTATTCTTACTTGTTAAGTTAAAATTTTCTTCATTAAAATATTTACTTGATATTATTGGAAATATTAAATTGTACTCAAAATATTGAATATCTCTATCTGTTATAATTTTAATTGTATATTCATCTATTTCATTTACCTGTGCTATATTTTTTATATTGTGATAGTATATTGAATTCTCTTTTAGTTTTTTTAGCATATTTATTGTAAAAATCACATCAGAACTATCAAACTTATTACCATCATGCCATAAAATATTTTCATTTAATTTTATTATATATGTTTTATTTGCTATTTTTGACCATTCCCTTGCCAACACTCCTTTTAATTTATAATCTTCTGTTAAAGTAAATAGTGGATCAAAGATTAATCTTGAAATATCTTGAACATTTTTGTTATTACTTAAAATTGGATTTATATTATCAAAATCCATAATTCCAATTCTTATATTATTTGATATTAAACTTTCTTTTTTATTAGAATTTAATTTACTTGCTAAAAGAGTTTTTTCACTTTGTTTAAATACATAAATATATATTGCAGATATTAATAAAATAGCTACTAATATTATAAATATAATTCTAAAATGCCTTTCTTTCATAGTCCTCTCCTTTGTTTAATATATACAAAAAAAGTGGCTTTGCCACTTTTCTTATACCCTTGATTCAACTATTATTTTTATTCCAGTTCTGTCTTCGCCTTCAACTTCCACCTCAGCGAACGCTGGCACACATACTAAGTCTACTCCCGCTGGTGCTACGAACCCTCTTGCAATAGCTACCGCCTTGATTGCTTGATTTAATGCTCCTGCTCCTATTGCTTGCATTTCTGCTTTGTTAGATTCCTTCACTAACCCTGCTATTGCTCCTGCAACTGAATTTGGATTTGATTTTGCTGAAATTTTTAAAACTTCCATTTCTTTCCTCCTAATATAAATTTTGTTTCATTTGTGCACGAACATATTTATATTATATTTTAAACACAATGTCTAGTGTTTTTTGGAAATTTCTGGAAGTTTCGTATTTCATTTTTCGACTTTTTTTACAAATTTATTCTCTTTATTTCTTCTATTTTTCCATTTTCATCATTTATAGTAAATAAACAACTATTAAACTTACTTTCTCCTTCTGCTATTTTATATTTTTCTGGAAGAGTTGTTACAAATCTTTTTATTGATGCCTTCTTTTCCATACCAATAACAGAATCAATTGGACCTGTCATTCCTATATCTGTAATATATGCAGTCCCCTTTGGAAGTACCATTTCATCTGCTGTTTGAACATGTGTATGTGTTCCAAACACAATATTTACTCTACCATCTAAGTAATTTGCTAATGCTATTTTTTCAGCAGTTGCTTCTGCATGGAAATCTATAACTATATAATCTGCTTTACATTCTATTTTTTCTATTATACTATCTGCTTCTAAAAATGGGTTTTCTGCTAATATCCCCATATTTGTTCTTCCAATTAAATTAATAACTGCTATCTTTTTATTTTTATAATTAAATATATTATATCCTTTACCCAAAACATTTTTTGGATAATTTGCAGGTCTTAAAAGTTTTTCTTCTTCTATAATAGTAAATACATCCTTTTTGGACCATGTATGATTTCCAAGTGTCACTACATCAGCTCCTGCAAATAACATCTGTCTAAAATCTTTCTCTGTAATTCCCATTCCTCCTGCTGCATTTTCTCCATTTACTATTACAAAATCTATTCTCTCCATTTTCTTCAAATTAGGTAATACTTCTTTTAATTTATTCAATCCATTTAATCCAACTATATCTCCAACTGCTAATATTTTCATAATTTTTCACATCCTTTTCTACTTTATATATAATACTATATTTTTAATATTTTATCAAGATTTTCTTTTATTTACATAAATTTGCTTTATTATTTCTTTTATGGTATAATATATGTATAAAATACCCCAAGGGGTAAATAAAATAAAAGAGGTATAAACACCATGATGAAATTCGCAACAATTATGCGGGAAGCTGGAATCTGCACAAGACTTTTCCCTGAATGCGGGGAAATAAACGTGGTACTCTATGATGAGGATAATCAAATCCACAATAAGGATGATGTTCAGTTTATCAGAAAACTGTTTGCTGATAACACAGATTCTTATAACAAATTCTTTGATTTTGTTAATGAATTAAATGCAAATCCTGATTGCCTGAATATGGATATTCAAATCACTCCTGATCACGTTATAGTCTTTTATAAGACTTCCAAGGCAAGAATTTTCCGCAGGACAGAACCTGTAAATCCGTTGGATTATGCAGACTAAACAAAAACACAGTCACCTATAAAGTGACTGTGTTTTTTATTATCTTATTTAGCATAATCTATGGTTCTTGTTTCCCTGATTACATTTACTTTTATTTGTCCTGGATATTCCATCTCTTTTTCTACCTTTTGAGCTATATCTCTTGCTAAAACTGTCATATCTGCATCAGATACTTTTTCAGGTTTTACAATAATTCTTACTTCTCTACCTGCTTGTATTGCAAAAGATTTATCTACACCTTCAAAAGAATTTGCTATTTCTTCTAAGTTTTGTAATCTCTTAATATATGCTTCTAATGTTTCTCTTCTTGCTCCTGGTCTTGAAGCTGATATAGCGTCCGCTGCTTGTATTAAAACAGCTTCTAATGTTTGTGGTTCCACATCTCCATGGTGTGCTTCAACTGCATTAATTACTAATTCATTTTCTTTGAATTTTCTTAATACTTCAACACCAAGTTCAACATGGGTTCCTTCCATATCGTGGTCTAATGCCTTTCCTATATCGTGTAATAATCCTGCTCTTCTTGCTCTTGTTGCATCTAAACCTAATTCTTCTGCCATTATTCTAGCTAAGTTTGAAACTTCTATTGAGTGATTTAAAACATTTTGTCCATAACTTGTTCTGTATTTTAATTTTCCTATTAATTTTATTAAGTCTTGGTTTAATCCCATAACTCCTGTTTCTAATGTCGCTCTTTCACCTTCTGCTTTAATTGTTGCCTCTATTTCTTCTTTTGCTTTTTCAACCATTTCTTCAATTTTTGCTGGATGTATTCTTCCATCATCAATTAATTTTTCAAGAGCAAGTTTTGCAACTTCTCTTCTTAATGGATCAAAGCCTGATATAACAACTGCATCTGGTGTATCGTCTATAATTAAATCTATACCAGTTAATGTTTCTAATGTTTTAATATTTCTACCTTCTCTACCAATTATTCTACCTTTCATATCATCATTTGGAAGGTTAACTATTGATACAGTAGTTTCTGATGTATGGTCTGCTGCACATTTTTGTATAGCATAACTTAAAATTTCTTTTGCATTTTTATTTGCTTCTTCTTTCGCTTTACCTTCAATTTCTTTAATAAGTAAAGCTTTTTCATTGTTTAATTGTTTTTCTAATTCAGCTAATAATTGTTTTTTAGCTTCTTCTACTGATAATCCAGATATTCTTTGTAGTTCTTGCATTTGTCTGTTAAATATCTCTTTAATATCTTCTTTCTTTTTCTCAATTGCTTGAAACTCTTTATCTAATTCTTTTTCTCTTTTATCATAAGTTTCAATACGTCTATCCAAATTTTCTTCTTTTTGGATTAATCTTCTTTCTTGGTTTTGTACTTCGCCTCTTCTTTCTCTAATCTCTTTATCTAGCTCGTCCCTAGATTTCATTATCTCTTCTTTGGCCTTAAAAATTTCTTCTTTCTTTATGTTTTCTGCATCTCTTTTTGCATTTTCTAATAATCTTTTTGCTTCATTTTCTGCACCTGATATTTTTGATTCTGCTGATTTTTTTCTTATAATCATTCCTGTTGGAATAAAAACAGCTCCTGAGATTAGAACAGTGGCGATAACGATTATAGCTTCCATAACCTTATCCCTCTTTTCTATTAAATTTTCAATGTTCTAATATATATATAATCTCTTTATTTATTTTATATAATTAAAACTTACCTATTATATTTTACCTTAAATTATATTAAACTGTCAAGAGCTTTCACTTTGAATTCACAAAAAAGGAACTTCAATATTGAAGTTCCTTAAATTTTAACCAAATATTCCTTTTTTCTTTACTGGTGGCTGTTCACTCATAGTTATTGCTAATTTTTCTAGCAGTTCTCTTTGTTCTTTTGTTAGTTTTTTAGGTGTTTTTACTATTACTGTAAATATATAATCTCCATAAGTTGTAGAGTTTCCGTTTCTAAATCCTTTACCTCTTATTCTAAATTTAGTATCTGTTTGTGTTCCTTCTGGTATTTTGAATCTTTCTACTTTTCCATCTACCATTGGTACTTCTATTTCAGCTCCTAGGGTTGCTTGTGTTATTGTAACTGGAATATCACAATATACATTACTTCCTTTTCTAGTATAGATACTGTGAGGTTTTAAATGAACTGTTATAAACAAATCACCTTGTTCTCCACCACGTATTCCTGCTGCTCCTTGACCTCTTAATACTACTGTTTGACCTTCGTCTACACCTTCTGGTATTTTTACTTTTATTTTTACTGGCTTTTTAACTTGACCTTTTCCTCTACAAGTTTCGCATGGTTCTTTAATTATTTTTCCTTCACCATGACAGTTTGGACAAGTTCTTGTAGTTTGCATTTGACCAAGTATTGTGGTTTGCATTTGAGTAATTTGACCGCTACCGCCACACATCGAACATGTACTTGCATTTGTTCCTGGTTTGCTACCTGTTCCATGACAAGTATCACAATTTTCTTGTCTAGTAAAACTTATTTCTTTTTCTACTCCTAAAAATGCTTCTTCAAATGTTATTTCTAAATCATATCTTAAACTTGCACCTTTAACTGGACCTGTTCTCTGTCTTGAAGAAGTTCTTCCAGAACCCCCAAAACCTCCACCAAAGAATGATGAAAAGATATCTCCTAAATCTCCAAAGTCACCCATATTAAATCCATCAAATCCCCCAGAATAGAAACCTCCGCCATTTCCACCAAATCCTTGTGGACCATTATGTCCAAATTGGTCATACATTTGTCTCTTTTGAGGATCTGATAAATTTTCATAAGCCTCATTTACTTCTTTAAATTTAGCTTCTGCTTCTTTTTTGTTGTCTGGATTAGCATCTGGGTGATATTTTTTTGCAAGTTTTCTATATGCTCTTTTTAATTCATCATCTGTTGCATTTTTATTTACACCTAATACTTCGTAATAGTCTCTTTTTTCAGCCATATTTTCCTCCAATATGTAACAATAGGGCAAGGGTTAACCTTGCCCTTTTAAATTATTGTTTATTTCCGTCATCTTCTACATATTCTGCATCATATACTGTTCCTTCTGGATTTTCTCCATTTGAACCGTCATCTGTATTTGCTCCTGCATCAGTTGCACCTGCATTTGCTGAGCTATTTGCTGCACTTGCTTGTTTGTATAATTTTTCAGAAATTTCATAGAATGCTTGTGTTAATTTTTCTGTTGCTTGTTTAATAGCCTCAGTATCTGTTCCTTCTAATGCTTTTTTAGTATTTGCAATTTCGTTTTCTACTTTTGCTTTTTCTTCTCCGCTTATTTTATCTCCTAATTCATTTATTGTTTTCTCACTGTTGTATACTAAACTTTCAGCATTATTTCTAACTTCTACTTCTTCTTTTTTCTTTTTATCTTCACTAGCATGTGCTTCTGCATCTTTTACAGCTTTTTCAATATCAGCTTCTGATAAGTTTGAGCTTGCTGTAATAGCTACATTTTGTTCTTTTCCTGTTGCTAAGTCTTTGGCAGATACGTGAACTATACCGTTAGCGTCTATGTCAAATGTTACTTCGATTTGTGGTATTCCACGTGGTGCTGCTGGAATTCCAGTTAATTGGAATCTTCCTAATGTTTTGTTGTACGCAGCCATTTCTCTTTCACCTTGTAATACGTGAATTTCAACACTTGTTTGACCATCTGCTGCTGTTGAGAATACTTGTGATTTTTTAGTTGGTATTGTTGTATTTCTTTCAATTAATTTTGTAAATACTCCACCATATGTTTCAATACCTAACGATAATGGTGTTACGTCTAATAATACTAAATCTTTAACATCTCCTGATAAAACACCACCTTGAATTGCTGCACCTAATGCAACACATTCATCTGGGTTTATTCCTTTATCTGGTTCTTTTCCAGTAATTCTTTTTACTAATTCTTGTACAGCTGGTACTCTTGTAGATCCACCAACTAATAATACTTTATGCAATTTGCTTGCTGCTATTCCAGCATCTTTTAATGCTTGGTTAACAGGCCCTGCTGTTGATTCTACTAAATCTCTTATTAATTCTTCGAATTTTGGTCTTGTTAATGTAATATCTAAGTGTTTTGGTCCTGTTGCATCTGCTGTGATAAATGGTAAATTGATTTGTGTTTCTTGAACACCTGATAATTCTATTTTAGCTTTTTCTGCTGCTTCTTTTAATCTTTGCATAGCCATTTTATCTGAGCTTAAATCAATTCCGCTTGTTTTTTTGAATTCTGCTACTAGGTAGTCTATAATTTTTTGGTCAAAGTCATCTCCACCTAGTTTATTGTTACCACTTGTAGCTAAAACTTCGAATACTCCATCACCAATATCAAGTATTGATACGTCGAATGTACCACCACCTAAGTCATATATCATTATTTTGCTATCAGCATCTTCTTTATCCATACCATAAGCTAATGCAGCTGCTGTTGGTTCGTTTATAATTCTTAAAACTTCAAGTCCTGCTATTTTACCAGCATCTTTTGTTGCTTGACGTTGGCTATCATTAAAGTATGCAGGAACTGTAATAACAGCTTGATTTACAGTTGTTCCTAAATAGTTTTCAGCATCTGATTTTAATTTTTGAAGTATCATTGCTGATATTTCTTGTGGTGTAAATTGATCACCTTCAATATTTACTTTTCTATCTGTACCCATATCTCTTTTTATAGATATAACTGTGTTATCTGGATTTGTAACAGCTTGACGTTTAGCTATTTGTCCTACTAATCTTTCTCCATTTTTTGAGAAAGCTACAACTGATGGAGTTGTTCTATTTCCCTCAGCATTAGCTATAACAACTGGTTCTCCTCCTTCCATAACTGATACACATGAGTTTGTTGTTCCTAAGTCGATTCCTATAATTTTTCCCATAATTTTTTCCTCCTATTTTTAGGCTTGGCAGCCTTGTTTAATATAATCTTAATTTTATTTTCTTTTGTGTGATTTATATAAATTTAAAAAATTAATAACTAATTTGCTACTACTACCATAGCATGACGAATTACTTTATCGCCTATACGATAGCCTTTTCTAAACACTTCTTTTACTTCTTTTTCTCCTAAATTTTCATCTTGAACTAGACTTACTGCTTCATGATATTCAGGATTAAATGTACTTCCTGCTCCTTCAATTTCTTGAACACCTAATGATGTAAGAACATCTATAAATTGTTTTAACACTAATTGTACACCTTGTTTGTAACCCTCATCTGCTGTATTGCTATTTACTGCTTGTTCTAAATTATCTACAACTGGTAATACTTTTGATACTATGTCTGATAATAAAGAGTTGTATAATCCTTCTCTTTCTTTTGCACTTCTTTTTTTGAAGTTATCAAATTCAGCCATTAGTCTTTTTAATCTATCTGTTGTTTCTTCTAATTCAGTTTTTACAGCATTTAATTCTGTATCTTCTTTGCAATTTTCACTTGCAACTTCTTCTTTTAATTCTTCATTTTGATTTTCTTCCAATTTTATTCCTCCTTTTGACCCGAACCAAGAAGACCACCTTGATTCATTTTTCTATTTATATATTTAAGAATAGAAATTACTTTTGAATAATCCATTCTTTTAGGTCCTATTATTCCAATTGTTCCAACCGATTTTCCTTGAACTTTATGATTAAAAGTTATTATACTAAAATCTTTTAGTTCCTCGTTTTCATTTTCTCCACCAATATATACATTAATATCTTCTGCTAATCCTGAGTTTAATGTGTCTTTTACTAATTCTTCTGCATCTAATACATTTACAAAACTTTTAGCAAGTTCAACACTTTTAAATTCTGGAAGTTCAAATGCTTTATTTGTACCTTCGTAATACAAGCTTCCTTGCTCATCTACTGCTCTTTTTATTTCATTTAATATTGGTTTTATAACATTTATATTAGAAGTCATTTCTGAAACAATATATTCTTCTATTGATGTATCTATAATATCTAATGGTTTCCCTTTTAATTTGTTATTAAAAACGTATGATAATGTACTTACTTGTTCTTCTGTAATATCTTCATCAAATTTAATAATTGTTTCTTTAATAATTCCTGAATCTGTTAATATAATTGCCATCATATTTCTTGTTCCTAAAAGAACAAACTTTATATCTTCTATTATTTGATTGTGTTTATTAGGCCCAATACTTACTGTTGGATAATGTGTTATTTCAGATAATGTATTAGTTGTAATTTTAGTTAAATCTTCCATTTGATTTACTTTTGTTTGAAGTTTTGATTGCAAATATACAACTTCTTCTAAACTAATATTATCTTCTTTTAACAATTGATTTACATAGAAGCGATATCCTTTTGCTGATGGTATTCTTCCTGCTGATGTATGTGGCTTATCTAAAAAACCTTCTTTTTCTAAACTAGCCATTTCATTTCTTACCGTAGCACTACTGTAATCTAAATTATATTTTTGTACAATTGCATTTGAGCTTACGGGTTCAGCAGTTTGAATATATTCTTCTATGATAGCTTGTAATATTTGTTTTTTTCTATCATTCAATATTTTTCACTCCTTTTAGCAATCTATTATATTGTTTGCTAAAACTAATATTATTATACAACTTTTTTAGCACTTGTCAATGCCTTTTGCTAAAAATATTGTGAAATGTTTGTGAATATTGATTGCCGTAAGAAAAAACAAAAAGCAGCTATAAAAAATAGCTGCTTTCTTTTATTATTTTTTACCTTTTATTAACTCCTCACTATCCATTATTATAGTTACTGGTCCATCATTTAACAAACTAACCTTCATGTCTGCTCCAAATATTCCAGTTTCTACTACATCTATTTGTTTTTTGCATTCTTTAACAATATACTCATAGATTTCATCTGCTTTTTCAGGTTTAGCTGCTGATATAAATTCTGGTCTGTTACCTCTTTGGCAGTTAGCATATAGGGTAAATTGTGAAATTAATAATAATTCTCCATTTACATCTTTTAGTGCTAAATTCATTTTATCATTTTCGTCATTAAATACTCTTAAATTTATAAGTTTTTTAATCATATAATCTGCTATTTCAAAAGTATCTTCATGTGTTACTCCTACTAAAACTAAAAAACCTTGATTTATTTTTCCTACTACTTTTTTATCTACTTCTACTGATGCGTTTTTTACTCTTTGAATTACAAATTTCATTTCTGTTTCTCCTTTTATATTCTCTAACATTATTTTAAACTAATTTAAGGAGTTTATCAATATTATAGCCTTATTTTAGTTTAATCATTAATAAATAAAACTAACTATTCATTTAAGAATAGTTAGTCTAGGTTTAGAATTACTTAATTCATCTAGTTTTACACATATGTCTTTAAAGATTTCACTAGTATCTGCTGCATTTTCATCTATCTTCTTGTCTAGTTTTTTATAGTTGTCGTCTATCTTTTTGTCTAATCTTTTAAAGTCTTCTTTCATTATCTTTTGTTCTCTTAACATTTCATTTTGTACCATTAACATATTAATTTGATTTTCTTGAACATTAGATATAGTTTGTTGCATTTGATCAACTTTTTGTATAACTGTATCAACTTTTTGTTCTAAACTTTGCATATTAGGAATCTCCTTTCATTAGATTTTGCTCCTAATTAGCTCCCTTTATTTTTATTCCCAAATTCTGTGATGTTAGTTTAATATATTATTTTCAAAAAGTCAATACTTTTGTTGAAAATATTTTAAATTTTATTCAAAAAGTCAATTATAGTATCTTTAAACCTTTTAGATTTTCATAAGTCTTTTCTTCCCAAGTAGATGCTTGAACTTCTGCAATATGTTCTT
This sequence comes from Clostridia bacterium, assembly GCA_045537285.1. Classification (GTDB taxonomy): domain Bacteria; phylum Bacillota; class Clostridia; order TANB77; family CAG-508; genus HGM13634. Next base: position 36,250 of record JAZSPC010000050.1, on the reverse strand, counting down.
TTCCGAGCATTAGCATAAATATTCTAGATTGACCAATTCCACCGCCTATTGAGTATGGTAGTTCTTGTTTTAATATCTTTTGATGATATGGTTTATCAATTCTATCCATACACTTTGCTTGTTCTAATTGATATTTTAATGCTTTATCATCTACTCTTATTCCCATAGATGTCAATTCTATACCTTTACCAAGTTTTTTATCATAGATTAATAAGTCTCCATCTAATTTCCAATCATCATAATCAGGACTTCTTTTATCATGTGCTCTACCAGATTTTAATTTATCTCCTATTCCAATTATGAATACTGCTTTTTTATCTTTGGTAATTATTTGTTCTCTTTCTTCTGATGTTTTATCAGGGTACATATCTTCCAATTCTTGGCTTGTTACAAAAGTTACAGTTTTAGGTAACTCTATTTCTAAAAAAGGATATTTTTGTTTTGCATAAATACCAGTCTGTCTAATAGATTTGTATATGGATTTTACAGTATCTTTTAAATATTCTTCTGTTCTATCTTTTTTATCAATAACTTTTTCCCAATCCCATTGTTCTACATATATAGAATGAATATCATCTACTACTTCGTCTTTTCTTATTGCTTTCATATCTGTAATAATTCCTGTATGCATTGGAAATTCATATTTACCAAGTGCTTCTCTTTTCCATTTTGCAAGAGAATGTATTATTTCAAATTTTTCTTCTCCTTTTGTAAATTCCACTGCTTTTTCACTTCCTGATAATTGATCTTGAAGACCTGATGATGTTTTTACAAATAGTGGGCTTTGAACTTTTGTAAGTTGTAGTCTTGTTTCTATTTGACTTTCAAATTGTTTTTTAATTTCACTTATTATTTTTATTGTTTCTAAATAACTTAATTCTTTTTTCATTTTAATTCCTTCTTTCTTAATTTAATTTTTTTAAATAAACTAAGATATTTGTAGGATATATCTATTTTATTTAGTTATAAAATAGATTTAAAACGAAGTTTATAAATCTATTTTATGTTTTATTATTGTTATTATTATCATCATTATTGTCATCTGACATATTAAACATCTCCTTTCAAATATTAATTTAAATATTCTATTTAATCATAAACTTATTTAGTAGCTACCCTCCTTTCAATACAAAAATACCCGTATCATCCTACAATAAGGACGAATACGGGTATCCGCGGTGCCACCTTAATTTATTACTAATATTTATAATCTATTATTCTAGTAATCTCTTTTTTCTGCTCTAACAAGCATAGCAATCTGATAACGGTTTGCTTCCGAACTAGCCTACTAAGATTTATCTTTTTGGTAGTTTGCTCAGAGGTGTTCTTTCACAATACATTCATAATTGGTTCACACTATACCCAACTCACTGTTATGAATTATATAGTTACTTTTCCTCTTCAATGCTATTTTAGTATAACATGTTTTGTAAACATTGTCAAATTATTGCATTACTTCCATTACATCACTTTCAGTTATTCCTTCTAAGTTGTAATATGTTTCTGGAATTTCTCCTACTATTATATTTTCTGCTAAAATCAATTGATTTGTAATTGATTCTTGTATTGTATTAAATGGTGTTAATATACATATCTCAGATTCTATTTGTAAATATAATCTATGTAAAGTTTGATTTATACCTTTACTTTTAAACTCGCTTCTTATATCTGTTTTTACATTTCCCACTGTGCTAATTCTTATTGGCACTCTAAACCCGCTTCCCGAAAGCAAGCTAACCCCTGTGAAACTTCCTAAACTAATATTTACATCTTCTTCATCTGTATTATTAATACTTTTTTGAATTCTATTTGCAACATCTGATATAACAATATTTATATTCTTCATATTAGATTCCAGCATTAAAATATTCCCTACTTCATCTTTGTGGATTATTATAAAATCCGAATACTTGTAATCTATAATAGCATTTGTAGTTTCATCATTTGTAATAATTGTTGCAATACTTTTAGCTTTTTCTGTACATAATTTATTAAACACAGGTGCTACTGCTTTTACAACTCCACCTATTATGAAGCAAATTATAAATAACATTAAAAAGAATTTTGCTGCTTTTTTATTTTTGAAATTTCTATTGCTATTAATTATTAAAAACTTTGGCAATTTTATTCTAGGCCTAGAATATATTAGAGACATTTTAAGCAATCCTGTTCATATAAAATCTTGGTATGAATAATTTCTCTCCTACATATATTTCATCTCCATTATCCAAATTATTTATATTAATAATTTCTTGCATTGTTGTTTTGTATCTTTTAGCAATATCCCAAATTGTATCTCCTTCTTTTACTATATAAATTACCATACTTGGATTTGTATTATTTGTGTTTTCTGTCATATTTATTTCATCTATTAAATTTATATTTGCATCTTCATGCATTTGGGTTTCAAACTCTAAATTCACTTTGCAATCTACCATACCATCTGATGTTATTACAAATTCATCATCTATGCAATTTGCATTTGTATTTATTGTTTTGTTTTGATTTATATTTTCATCATCTACATTATGAGTAAATGGCAGAGAATATCTTTTTGTATCTATTCCAGAATTATTGTTTGACGAAAATATAAAGTTTAGTTTTAACTCTCCTTCATACACTATTCTTCCATTTAAAACATTTACATTTGTTATGTCTGGCATAATTTCTACATCATAAATTTGATTACTTGATATCTCAGGAATTGATATTCTTTCACGCACATTACAAACATTTTTATTTATCTGTTTTTTAGTTATTGTATTTACTTGCTTGTGTTTAAATTGTAAATCTGCATTTGGGCAGTACATATCTTGTATTGATTCAACCTCTACTGTATCTGTTGCATCTGAGCAAATTTCAAATTCTATTTCTATATATACAGAATGTTGTTCTACCGAATTTGGTTTTACTAATATATTTTTTATTTCATACTGACAATTTATAATATTGTTCTCAGAAACATTTGGCATATCTATAAATCCCATTACCGGTATTGTTGAGCAGTTTACTTTAATATCTCCTGTTTCTGTTAAATACATTAATTTAACACATGCGTCTGCTTTTAACAATACTTTATTGTAGCTTACCTTCGTTTCACAATTTATTAATTTAACTTCTACTTTTAATATTTCTGCTAAGTTAGCTTCTGGGGTTAATGATATTGTATCTTTTGCACTTGCTCTACAACATCCTGTTCCAACCAAATTATTTATTTGCATATTTGAATTTAGTGTTTGCACCCCTTCTACATTATTTATTTCCTTTAAAATATTAATTTCTTCATTTGAATATATGTATATATCTATTTCTAATACAACTTTTGTATTAATTTTTCTTCCGTTTAAAACCTTACATTCTATGTCTTTAATTGTAATATTGTTTCTTAATTCCATTCCGCTTCTGCAATTATCAATATCTATTATTTGTGTAAAATCTAATGAATTTGTTAATCCCCTCGTTGTATCTGTTTCAGAGTCTGCTAAATATATAACATTTAAATTAACACTTCCATCAAACCTAACTCTTCCATCTAAAACTTCTTTTTTGTATATGCAAACATTACCTACTGTATCTATTGTATTTAGTATATCTGGTTTTACATCTGGTACTATCATGTCCCCTTCTATTGTTACAATTTCTTTTTTACTACTCACTAATTTGTTTATGGTAATATTTTGCTTTGTTACATCTACTTCCATAATATCCCTCCTATAAAAATATATAGTACAATATATTATGAAAATAAAAAAAAATTCCTAACTAACTAGGAATTTTACACAAAAAAAGAAAGATGATTTAACACCTTTCTTTAAAATTTATAGGTTTTTTATTTTCTTTGTTTCCACAGGTGGTGGAATTAAAGGACTATATCCTTCTCCGTCATAAACTTCAACTTCAACAGTTCTAGTTAAAACATCTTTATAGCTATATGTTACGTTTCTTTCTTCGTCATCATATTTAACTATAAATAAATTAGGATATGTTTTTTCTATTGTAGCTTCTTTTTCAAAAAATTTGCTTCTCCCAAGTGCCCCCTTAACTATTATCTTTTGTCCTATTTTGTCTGTAATATCTGTTTTTAAATTTGTGATATCATTTGGTAATATCATTTTGACCACCTACTTTATTTATGATGGCCTCATTATACCATGCTCTACATAAAAAGTCAAAAGAACATTATTTTACAAAATTCGCCGTAAGTATATATTTTTCAGTACTTTTAGCGATTTATTTGTCTAATTTTACTTTTATATTACAATATTGTTACAAAAATATTACAAAAGTTTTTTGCCCATAACTCCACTTCCATCTATGCTCTTCTTTCCGTCTCGTAGCTCACTTTCAATATCTTTAATTGTTACAAATTTATTTTTATTTGTAGTCGCTATTTTTTCAGCCACTATCAACGGGTCCATAAAATCTATTAAAATTCTTCCTGGTGAAGAAGCAAAATTTGCTCCTGATGACATTATTGCCTCAAAAAAACTTTGGCATGCTCCCGCAAATATTGCAAGTCTAATACTTGATGGACATACTTTTCTAGCTTCCAATACAGCCTGTGCAAAATATTTTGAATTTCTATAATTTGATAAATCTGCATATTTTGTACCAGTTTTTATCATTCCATCATGTCCTGTTAAAACCAATATATCTGGATTATATTTATTTATATAATCTTTTACTATTAAATGTTGTTTATTCTCTGCTACATTTTTAACCACTGCATTTAAACCCATTTTTCTGTAATATCTAGCTGATTTTTCTGAATATAGCCTATCCCCATCTAAATGCAATATTTTTCCTGCTTTTGTATCTATAAAATTTCTTTCTTTATCCTTACTTTTTTCTTTATTTTTCTTTAAGAAACTATTTATTCTATCTTCAATTTTTACATCTAAACTTCTTAAACTATCATTTAATATTTTAGTATCCAAAACTTCCAAATCATTTAAGTTGGCATCTGCTACTATTCGAATTGTTATTCCCTTCAATATCGCAATTTCTATACCATTTGAACTTTTAATTATTCTTTCGATTGAAAATAGGATATCGCAGTTATGAGATTTCCTTGCAACAATATCACCTTTCTTAATCTTCTCCATAGTACCACCTCTAAAACTTAGGCTTCTATATACTATGTCGAAAATTGTTGATTGGTGAATAATAAAAAACAGTGAACTAATAATTCACTGTTTGTAATATTTAGATATTCTACTAACCTGTTTTACTTAAAATTTCTTTTTTCATTTTACTAATAATCTTCTTTTCTAATCTTGATATATAGCTTTGTGAAATTCCTAACATATCTGCAACTTCTTTTTGTGTTTTTTCATTGCCTGTCTTGAATCCAAATCTCAGTTCCATTATATTCTTTTCTCTTCCATTTAATTTTTCCATACAACCTCTTAAAAGTACTTTATCCACTTCATCTTCTATTCCTTTTGATACAACATCTCCATCTGTTCCAAGTATGTCAGATAAAAGAAGTTCATTTCCATCACCATCTTGATTTAAAGGCTCATCTATTGAAATTTCACCTTTTAATTTATTACTTCTTCTTAAAAACATTAATATTTCATTTTCTATACATCTTGAAGCATATGTTGCAAGTTTTATATTTTTATTTGATTTAAACGTATTAATAGACTTCATTAAACCTATTGTGCCTATTGAAACCAAATCTTCTATTCCAATGCCTGTATTTTCAAATTTTTTAGCTATATACACAACAAGCCTTAAATTTCTTTCTACAAGTGTTTGTCTTGCTTCAAAATCATTATCAGTTTCTAGTTTTTGTATTAGTTCTTCTTCTTCCGAAGTTTCTAATGGCGGAGGAAGTGTTTGACTACCTGCTACATAAAAAATTTCATTATCATTTATTTCATAATTATTAAAGAACCCTAATTTAGTTCTTAGTAATTGAATTATATTCATACTTTTCACCTTCATTTAACAAATTTAGTCCTATTAGTCCTGAATATAGTCCATTTTTTGATATCTTATTGTTATGAATTCCTACTATAACTTTTCTTCTTATTTCTTCTCCTTCATTAGTATATATCTTGATATAGTCTGGTCTAAATCCTATAATTATTCCATTATTTTTTCCTATTGAAGAAAATGGTATAATACTACATCTTGTTTTTATTTCCTCAGCAATTTCTTCAATATTATTATTATTATATATGACATCTTCTATATTATTTAATATTTTTTCAGGGATAATATTTTTTAATCTCTGTGCTTCTACTATTAATACAGGAGTTTTTGTAATTGGGTCTGTTAATAAATTACCTGTATCTAATATTACTTTTATATTAGATTTATTTTCTTTAAAAAATATTTCTATATCATACAACATATCTTTTTTAGTTAGTTTGCTTTTTATAACTTTAAAAGAGATATTTATAATGAAAAAGCCTAATATTCCGCCAAGTACTGCTATTTTTATCGGATATGTTCCTACTAAAAATCCATTTGAAATTTGTATTAGATTTGGTTTTAAATTATATAGTAAATAATATGCTGCTCCACCGAAGCAAAATGATGTTAAATAAAATATTAGTAATTGCTTTAACATTATTTTTACGTTATTGGAATTAAAAGCTATATATACCATACAAATTGATACAATAATTTTTGTAATTTGATTAGTATATATTTCTATATCTACCAAATAAGTTATGATTGCATAAATAGCTCCCAATAAACTCGCTAAGAATACTCTGATATTTTTTATATTTACTTTGCATATCATTCCTGTTGCTAAAATTATAATATAGTTCATTACAATGTTTTCTAGTAGAATTAAGTCTAAATAAATTGTCATATTACACCACCAAAATAGAACTGTTATTATTATAGAAGATTAATTTTTAAAAGTCTGTCATATCTTAGGGGAGAAAAAAAGAAATAATCTACAAAAATAGATTATTTCTCTTTCATTATTTTTAATTTTGATATTATTTCTTTTTATTTCTTAAAAAAGATGGTATGTCTAAGTCAGAAGATGAATTATTGCTTTCAGAAGATGTTGGTATTGAATTTACTTTTTTATCCCAAGCTCTTGAAACTAGGTTTTCAACTCCTATACTTGTTAATGGTGCTTCTGTTTCAAATCCAGTAGCTATAACTGTGATAACTATTTCATCACCTAATGATTCATCTATTACAGAACCCCATATAATATTTGCTTCTGGATCAACACTTCTTTGAACAAGTTCTGCTGCTGTGTTGATTTCTTGTAATCCTAAATCTGAACCACCAGTAATGTTGATTATAACTCCTCTTGCACCTTCAATAGATGTTTCTAGTAATGGGCTTTGAATTGCTTGTTTTGCGGCATCTTCTGCTCTGTTTTCTCCTGATGCTCTACCAATTCCCATATGAGCCATTCCTCTATTTAACATTATCGTTTTAACGTCTGCAAAGTCTAAGTTTACTAATCCTTCGATAGCTATTAAATCAGATATACCTTGTACACCTTGTCTTAAAACATCATCAGCCATTTTAAATGCTTCTACTATTGATGTTTTTCTATCAATTATTTGTAATAATTTATCATTTGGTATTACTACTAATGAATCTACTTTTCCTTTTAAACTTTCAACACCACGTTCAGCTTGTGCTAATCTTTTTTTACCTTCAAATGTAAATGGCTTTGTAACAACTGCTATTGTTAATATTCCCATTTCTTTTGCAGTTCCTGCAACTATTGCGGCTGCACCTGTACCTGTTCCTCCACCCATTCCGGCTGTAACAAATACCATATCTGCTCCTCTTAGAGCTTCACCTATTTCGCTTCTGCTTTCTTCTGCTGCTTGTGCTCCTATATCAGGGTTAGCACCTGCACCTAATCCTCTTGTTATTTTTTCTCCTATTTGAATTTTTGTTGGTGCTTTTGATTTTTGAAGTGCTTGTCTGTCTGTATTTACAGCGATGAATTCTACACCTTTTATATCAGCTTCAATCATTCTGTTTACAGCATTGTTTCCTGCTCCTCCTACACCAATTACTTTTATAGTTGCTGTTCCATCTCCCATTCTGTTATTATCCATTTCTTCATACTCTAACATATCGTTTCCTCCCATAAATATTTATATATTAAAATTAAAAACTTTTTATGAATAAAAGAACTCTTTTATTCTATCAACTATCATTTTAAAAACATTTTCTTCTAAGACTGTGTCTATCTTGCTTGATACAGATTTTGCAAATGGTCTTGCTGCAATATACCTTACCAAAGAATATGATGTTCTAAAACTTGGTTTTACAGTACTTATTAATCTTCCTGTTGACATTTTTACTGGAATATTTAATGCTATCTTTCCTGCTACATCACTTTTACTTATATTTGTGATTCCTTGACCAGTTAAAATTACATTATTTATTTTTGATTTTATTCCTTGTGAAAGAATGTCTTTATTCACTAAATAAAATATCTCTTCTATTCTAGCTTCTATTATGGCTATTAATTCTGAACTTTTTATTGTTCTTGTTTTACTAATTCCGTTACATGTATTTAAGATTACATCATTGTCATTATCTATAAAAGATTTTAAAGCTAAGCCGTACTGTTTTTTTAATTTTTCTGCTTCTTCAAGTGAAATATCTAAAACAAGTGCTATATCATTTGTAATACTATCTCCACCTAATGGAATTGTATTTGTGTACACAAATTTACTTCCTTCAAAAACACCTATATCTGTATTTCCTGCTCCAATATCTAGCAACATAATGTTATCATTTAATTCATTATTATCTAATATTAGATTTCTTTGTGCTAGTGCATTTGGAATTATTCCATCTATTTCTAAATCTGCTTTTTTAAATATTTGATGTAATTGTTTTACATATTCTTTATCTGCTATTATTATCTCTGCATTTAATGTAAAAGATGAGCTAAATGCTCCCACGGGATCAGATACAACCTGTCCATCATCTAAAACAAAATTTTCTGTCACAATATCTATAATTGTTTTGTTTTCTGGTAATTCGATATCTTTTACAAGCATTAAACCAGAGCTTACATCTCTGCTAGATATTCCTACGAATTTATCTCTTATTTCTTTTACTACGCTATTTTGAACAATTGTTACATACTTTCCTGGAATAGTTACATATGCAGAATTTATTCTCAAATTAGCTTCCTCTTCAGCATCATTAATTGTTTTAGCAATTGCCATTGCAACTTCATCATCATTAATTATTTTGCCTTTTTTTATTCCGCTACATTTAGCTTTTGTCATGCAAATAATTTCAATTTGTTCAAAGTTGTTAACTTCTCCAACAACTGTTGTAACCTTTGAAGTTCCTATGTCAACGCCGACAATTATATCTCCTATTGCCAAGCTTAACTCCTCCAATTTTTTGTTATATATTTTCTTGCTACTAAGAATATTATATTTTTTTAAAAAAGTCAATAGAATTTGTAATATTTTTGTAATATTTTTGTAATAAAGCGGAAATATATTTCCGCTTTACTTTATTTCCCTAATATTATTTCCTTTTTGACCATTTTTCTACATAATATCTTCTAATTATCCCTAAATTATTAAACATTCTTCCTACGAATACTACAATTGCTCCTATATATATGTCTACATTTAACTTTTCTCCTAAGTATGTAAGTAATATAGATAAAATTGCATTTCCGAAAAAACCCGATACAAAAGTTTTAAAATCAAACTTCCCATTTAAGTTTGCTACAATTCCCCCAAAAACAGAATCTAATGCTGCAATTATTGAAATTGCTAAATATGAAGAATATGTGTATGGTATTGTTGGTATATTAATACCTATTAATGCTCCCATTAAACATCCTATTATTATTGCTAAAAGTATCATCTTGTTCCTCCTCTTAATCTAATTTGATATATTTTAAATTAACTTTTTCTGAATATTTATTTATTTTAATATTTGATTTTTCTTGTATTGATATTTCATATTCATCTTTTTGCTTTAAATCCATATATCCATTTTTAATTGTAAGCGCACTTTTTAGATATGTTTTATCTCCTATTGCTTTAACCGTATATGGAGATGTTATCCTTGTATTATTTATTATTATATATCTGTAATTTACATTTGCAATATCTGACATATTTACTATTCTTTGATTATTTATTGAAATAGCTTTTGCTCCTGCTGCTCTTAATTCATTCACTAAACTAAGTAAATCTTTATAATCATAAACTCTTTCATCAGTATCAGTTAAAGTAACTATTATCCCTTCACCCTCAATATTAGTTAATCCAAAGGTTTGTTTTGCTTCTGATAATTCTTTTTTTACTAGTTCTCTTGCTTCTTCATTACTTTGAACTTTTTCATCATATTCTTGTATTTTACTAATTGTGTCTTTTATTTTTGCCTCCGTTGTTTGGTATTTTTCTCTCCATTCTATAAGAGATTCTTTTAATTCTTGTTCACTCATATATTCAATCTGCGCTATATCAACTTCATTTACAACTTTAAATTGAGCAAATAGAACAGCAAATAGAATCATGCTCATTATAGAAACTGTTATTAATATAATTATTTTATTTTTATTCATAATTCCTCCTATTCTATAACCCCACTATATTTGTAAATTGTAACATTTTCTTCTTGTGATACACTTGAAACTAATCCATAAGCATATAGTTCTTCTAAAAGTCCGCCTGTTCTTTGAATAGCTCCTAAAATAAGTGATGGGGATCCTATTGCTTTAATAGTAAAAGGAGAACTTATTTTGTTTCCATTTATTAATATAACTGTTCCATCACATGTTATTGATGTTGTACTTATTACTCTTTCATTATTTATAGAAATGGCTTCTGCTCCTGCATTTTTTAATTCGTTCACTAGCATTATCAAATCTGTATCATGAATTAAGTAATTACTTATATTATCAAATATACTTATTGTTTGATTTGTAACAGAGCTATTATCTGCCAAATTTATAATTACACCTTCACCACTTACATCGATTGTTCCTATTAATGCATTTAATGTCCTTAATTCATTTTGTAATTTAATAGAAGCTTCATCATTACTAGTTGCCAACGTTCTTTTTTCTTCTAGCATTTTTTCTAATACATCTAAATCTTCATAAAGTTCTTCATATCTTTCTTTCCATCTTAGCACTTCTGTTTTTAGCTCACTATTTACATTTGAACCGGTCACTTTATTTGCGTCACGAATTGTTCTGTATTGTACAGACACAGCTGTTGTTAAAGCAATACACATTACTCCTAATGTAATTGCTATATTTCTTTTCTTCATATTAGTCCTCCTTGTTTTCTTCTCTAAAATACACTCTATTTCTCTTTAACGCCTCTTCATCTGCATATATTTTTCCTTTTTTACCTTTTTCTGCTTCTAGAACCTTTGATACTGCCGTCATCTTCTCTGTTATACTTGAAGAATCTCCTATATATGCTTTTTTCCCATCTTCTGCGAATTCTAATATATAGTTTTCGTCATCATTTGCATCTATTTTTGTTAATTTGCTTTCTACACTATTATATTTTAAATAATTTGTAACTTTTAATATTGTATCTAATTTTATTAAATCCTCATTAGATAACCTTTGTCCTGCTTGTATATTATCACTAAGTGAAGTAAGACCATCAATTGTTAATACATCTTGTTCTTCTTCATTTATTTCTAATATATATCCTTGATTATTTAAATAAACATATGAATTCAAATAATTTATTTGATAATCCACTGTTCTTTCTGTAATATATAATTTTAATATATTAGGAAGTTTTCTTTCTATTCTCACTTCTTGGACATATGGGTTTTCTTTAATTTTTTTTATAACACTACTATTCGTAAAACCAAATATATTTGTTTGATTTATATTAATTCCAGATAAACTTATATATGTATCCACTGAATTTTTTGCATTTCCATATACATCAATATTAGCCACATTAAATACTGGTGTCGTTAAATAATAGATTGTCCCACAAATAGCTAGAAATAAAACAATAGCTATACTACCTATTATTTTCTTTTTATTTAATTTTCTTATCTGTTTTTCTTTTGATAAATCATTTTGGTTTGTCTTTACATTCGAATTAATCTTTCTATTTTTATTAGATGTTACTCTTTTCACATTGTTATTAGTAGTTTTTTTATTTTTTGAAGATTTTACATTAGTACGAGTAGCTTTCTTTTTTTCTACTCGTACTTTTTCTTTTGGCTTAGTAGTAACACCTATAATGATCTCATTATCTGCATTATATTTTGTATCTTTTTTATTTTTCTTATTATTTTTCATTTTAGGCATATTTTACTACTCCTCTTATATTAATTTTTATCTTCTAGTTCTTCTATATAAATGTCTGCTCCTAATGATTTAAGTTTAACATCTAACTTCTCATATCCTCTTAATATATATTCTATATTATCAATACAAGTCCTTCCCTTAGCATTTAATCCTGCAATAACCATCGCTGCTCCGCCTCTCAAATCTGTTGCCCTTACATTTGCTTTATTTAGTTTTCTTATACCTTTTATTACAGCTGTTCTACCCTCAATAGTAGATTTAGCTCCCATTTTAGTTAACTCACTTAAATATTTATATCTATTTTCAAAAATATTTTCTACTATTACAGAAGTTCCTTTTGCTACTGTTAGAGTAACTCCTAATATTGATTGTAAATCTGTGGGAAAACCTGGATATGGCAGAGTTTTTATATCAACCGCTTTAAGTTTTTTGGGTGCTTTTAAAATAACTTCTGTTTTATCTATTTTAATATTGCAACCCATCTCTTCAAGTTTGTTTAACAAGGTTTTTATATGGTCAGGAATTACCTTTTGAAGCTTTATATTCCCACCTGTTATCGCTACTGCACACAACAAAGTTCCTGCTTCAATTCTATCTGGAATTATATTATAACTCAAATCTTTTAATTTTTCTACACCTTTTATAATAATATTATTAGTTCCTGCTCCCTCTATTTTTGCACCCATTGAATTTAGTGCATTTTGAAGGTCAACAATTTCGGGCTCCATTGCTGCATTATGGATAGTTGTAACACCTTTTGCCATTACGCTTGCCATCATAATATTTTCTGTTGCTCCAACACTGGGAAAATCTAAATGGATATCATTTCCAACTATTTCATCTGCTTCACACGAAATATATCCAAACTCTTCTATTACATTAACTCCTAATTTCTCAAAAGATTTAATATGTAGATCAATCGGTCTTGAACCTATATCACATCCCCCTGGATATGTGAAAATTACTTTTTTCTTTCTAGCTAAAAGCGCTCCTGCAATTATTACAGATGACCTCATTTCTCTCATTAAGTTTTCTGGTATTTCATAGTTTTCTACATTCTTTGAGTCTATTATTATTTTACCATTGCTTTTCTTTATTTTACAACCCAATGTTTCTAAAATTTTAAACATCATTTGTGTATCATGAATGTTTGGAACATTATATAGTTTATTTATTCCTCCATTTAATAATGTTGCTGCAATTATTGGTAAAGATGCATTTTTTGAACCAGATACATATGTAGTTCCTTCTAATCTTTTCCCACCTTCTATAACATATTTTTTAGACATTAAAAATCACCTTCCTTATGTAACTTGGTATATATTATGTTACATTTACGTAAAAGGTGATTTTATTGTCGATATTATGTATAAAACTAATAATTTACTTAATTAGTTATAAGTTTTTTAGCTTTTTTTCTTCTATATATTTATAATTTAATTTATTATCTTTCGTTACAACTGATTCTCCAAGATTTCTTTCAATATCATCTCTTGCTACTTTTGCTGCATGCCCACCCATCTTTGCCACTTTAATATTTTCATTTAATCCGTTTGGTTTTTGTTTAGCTGCAATTCTTTTAGTAGCTTCTTCTGATAAATCTGTTAATATAAGTTCTATATTATCCATATTATCTCTTAAATTTTCTTTTCTTAATCCTTTATATTGCTTATATTCTTTTGCTGTCATTCCTGACCGTTCTTTATATATTTCGTTAGTTAATATTGCATATTCAACATTACTTTCTATTCCATTTTCTTTCCATACATCAGTTAGCTTTTTTCTTTCTTGAATAGACTTTATTCTTTTTGCAATCCATTCTTCGTCATAACCATTTACACGATATAAATCAATAGCTCTTTGTAATGCAATAGATGGATCAAAAGTTTCATCAATTCTTTCTTTTCCTAAATGTGCTAACCATTGTTTTATTGGCTCTGCATTTTTTGATGGTACTGATTCTATTATTCTAAACATTCCTTCAATATCGCATACATCTGTCATACGATATTTTCCATCTTTTGCTTTTAATTTCAAACCATTACAATTTGTAACGGTTTCATTTCCTTCATCTTTTAATCTCTTTTTTAATACTCTCCAATATGTTGTAGGATTTTTACTTTCCGTTAAAACAGTAACTATGTCTACAATACTAATATAATATTTTTCATCTTCTTTATCCCAAATAGTTCTAATAGTTTCTTGATTAAAAATTTTATTTATTAATTGCATTTTATCTTGATTCATTTTTACTCCTTCCCAACTTAAAAGAATTTCTTGCAAGTTCATTTTATTTAACTAAACAATATATATCATATTATTTACTTTTTGACAATAGTTTTGCGAATTTTTGTTCTTTTTTGTATATAAAAAATTTCTTATTGTTCTGTTTGCAGTTTTCTTCTATATTCTACAAGTCTTTGCTTTCTAATTTCATTAGATTTTCTTAATTTTTCTATTTGCTTATCATATAACTCACATAAAGAAACTACTTGTTCTTTCGTATTTTTATTTTCTATCTTATTAACGATTTTTCGTCAACGTTTTTTCGTTATATTTGCTATACTTTTTATATAATATAAAAAGGAGTTGCTATGAAACTTTCACAAGCAGTAAAAAAACGAATTTTAAAATTGATAGATGAAAGAAAAATAACCTTACATAAACTTTCACTTGATTCCGGGATTTCTTATTCTACTTTAAATAGTTTTATGAATGGGAAATGTAAAAATCCTAACCTTACTACTATATTACATATATGTGAGGGATTGAAGGATTGAATATTGAATTAAACGAATTTTTTACTGATAAAATTTTTAAAGATGTTGAATAAGATTAAAAGAAGCAAACAATACATTTTTAGTATTAGATGCTTCTTTTTATTTTACTAATAAACTTTTATAATTAGTTCTAAACTTCCCCCTTGATACATATAATATAAATATCCTAAATAAAATAAAACGGATAATAGATAATATTATCAAGTCCCTTGTGGGCGGAAAGGAAATTTATGAACAAAAAGACCCGTGACTTCAACTCAGCTGAATGTATGATTTGGATGCTAAAAAACAATCCTGGCAAGATTGATATTCATATGCATGGTGATTATCCACGGCATTTGATTTTTCTTGCTCATTTCAATCAGTTAAGATTTCCTGATGGCTGGTATTATGCTTGTGATACCAAAACAATCAACAATTATAATTCTAGCATCACTGTACGTGTGGTTATTAAAGAATAGTGCCAGGTAAAAGAGTTTAAGAATAATTTTCTTAAACTCTTTTTACATTTTAACCACCAATTTATCTACTTT
Organism: Clostridia bacterium; assembly: GCA_045537285.1. Lineage (GTDB taxonomy): Bacteria > Bacillota > Clostridia > TANB77 > CAG-508 > HGM13634. The sequence goes on along the minus strand of JAZSPC010000050.1, from coordinate 20,657 downwards.
CGAATGGATATATGCTTCTAACTTAGTCATAAATTCATCTGATTTTATTTCTTTTTTAGCAACCATATCCAAGCCTTTTTCCCAACTTGCTGTAAGTTTTGGGTTTAACATATCTGGCATAGATACATTTACTATATCAAATATTCTTTCTCCTTTTTCTGTTGGAGTTATTATTTGTGTTTTATCATTAATTTCTATATATTTTATTCTTTCTAGCTTTTTAATAATTTCTGCTCTTGTTGCACTTGTTCCAATTCCAGCACCTTTAATTTGTTCTCTTAATTCTTCATCTTCAATTAGTTTCCCAGCATTCTCCATTGCTAAAATCATTGAACCAGAATTATATCTATTAGGTGGTGAAGTTTCCGCTTCTTTGTTTTCAAAATTATTAATTTCTACTTTCTGTTCTTTTTTTAATGTATTTAAAATATCTAGGTTTGAGTTTTCCTCTTCCACCTTATATTCTTCTTTTTTTTCTTCCTCTTGCTTTTCTTTTATAGGTTTTAGAACATCTAAATATCCTCTTACAGTACATACTTTCCCTGTTGTATTAAATAATTCTTTTTCTATTTCTACTGTTACATTTATTTTGTTATATTCTGCCGGCGGATAGAAAATCGCTAAAAATCTTTTTGTAATTATTTTATATACTCTTTTATGAAGCTCAGGTAAAGCATCATAATTTTCATATCCTTGACCAGTTGGAATAATAGCATAGTGGTCTGTTATTTTTGAATCATTTACATATTTAGTTTTTACAATATTTGTTGAATATTTTTCGGTTATCATTTTATTTAAATAACCTTGTATTTCTTGGTCTTTACATCCTCTTGATATTCCATTTAAATTTTTAGTTATTTCTTTTGCAACAGCTGTTGATAAAACTCTTGCATCTGTTCTTGGATATGTAACTAATTTCTTTTCATATAAGTTTTGTATTATTTCTAATGTTTCGTCTGGCTTTATTTTAAATACTTTTGTACATTCATTCTGAATTTCAGCTAAGTTGAATAAAAGTGGTGCATTTTCTTTTTGTTTTTGTTTCTTTACTTCTGTAACAATTGCTTCTTTATCTTTTAAGTAATTTATAAATTCTTTTAAATCTTCTAATTTTTTAAATCCTGATTCATTGTATAATTTAGACGAATTGTACATTACAGAATTTTCTGTTACTTTCCATTCTGCCTCAAACTCAGAGTCTTGATTTCCAAATTTCCCAATTAATTTATAGTATTTAGTTTTAATAAAATTTCTAATTTCTCTTTCTCTTAAAACAACCATTCCTAATACGCAAGTCATTACACGCCCTACTGAAATTGAAACTTTATCTTCATTTATTTCTTTTGCTAAACGTCTTCCATATATGATTGATAAAAGTCTTGAAAAATTGATTCCTATTAAATAATCTTCTTTTGCTCTTAAATATGCTGAATCTGATAAACTATCATATTCTGACAAGTCTTTTGCTTCTTTTATTCCTCTTAAAATCTCTTCCTCTGTTTGTGAATCTATCCAAACTCTTTTCATTTTTGCATTTGGATTAGGTTTAGCCATCATAAATACTAGCCTTTGTATATATTCTCCTTCACGTCCAGAGTCACCAGCATTATATATTTCTTCTACATCTTCTCTTTGTAATAGACTTTGTACAATTTCAAACTGATTTTTTACAGCTGGTATTATTTCATATTTATATTCAGTAGGTAAAAATGGAAGCGTATCTAATCTCCAAAACTTTAATTTCTCATCATATACTTCTGGATAAGACATTGTAACCAAATGTCCTACACACCATGTTATTATCCAATCTTCTGATTCTAAATATCCATTTTTTCTTACAGTATTTTGTTTTAATGCTTTTGAAAATTCCATCGCAACAGATGGCTTTTCTGTTATTAGTAATTTTTTAGGCATATATATTTCCTCTTATATTTTTTTAAACTTTTATAATTATAAATATAAAAAACAAAAAAGTAAATATCTTTTTATATTTAACTCTTTATTTTCTTACGGAAATAGTGTATAATACGATTATTGTAAATAAAAAAATAAAAGGAATGTGATAATTTATGGCATACGAATTTCAAAATATAGAAAAGAAATGGCAAAAATATTGGGATGATAATAAAACATTTAAAACTGATGTATGGGATTTTTCAAAACCAAAATACTATGCATTAGATATGTTTCCTTATCCATCTGGTCAAGGATTACATGTTGGACATCCAGAAGGATATACTGCAACAGATATAATGTCTAGATATAAAAGAATGCAAGGATACAATGTTTTACACCCTATGGGCTGGGATGCTTTCGGTCTTCCTGCTGAACAATATGCAATTAATACAGGAAATCACCCAGATGGATTTACTAAAAATAATATAGAAACATTTAAAAGGCAATTAAAAATGCTTGGTTTTTCTTTTGATTGGGATAGAGAAATTTCAACATGTGACCCATCATACTATAAATGGACACAATGGATATTTAAACAACTATATAATGATGGACTAGCTAAACTTGTTGATATGCCTGTTAACTGGTGTGAAGAATTAGGAACAGTTTTAGCAAATGACGAGATTATTGATGGAAAAAGTGAACGTGGAGGTTTTCCTGTTGTTCGTAAAAATATGAAACAATGGATTTTAGATATACCTAAATATGCAGAAACTTTACTTGAAGGACTAAATGAAATTGATTGGCCAGAATCTACAAAAGAAATCCAAAGAAATTGGATTGGAAAATCAGAAGGTGCTCATGTACAATTTAAAGTTGCAAACCACGATTTAGTATTTACTGTTTTTACTACTCGTGCAGATACTTTGTTTGGTGCAACATATTGTGTCTTAGCACCAGAACACGAATTTATTAATAAAATTACAACTCATGATTGCAGACAAGCTGTTGAAGAATATAAGCTAAAGAGTGCTTCTAAATCTGATTTAGAAAGAACAGAATTAAATAAAGAAAAAACTGGTGTGTTTACAGGTGCTTATGCAATAAATCCTGTAAATGGAAAAGAAATTCCAATATGGATTTCAGATTATGTTTTAGCATCATATGGAACTGGTGCAATTATGGCTGTTCCCGCTCATGATGAAAGAGATTATGCTTTTGCTACTAAATTTGGTTTAGATATAATTCCTGTTTTAGATGGCGGAGATGTTTCAAAAGAAGCATTCACTGGTGATGGATTACATATTAATTCTGATTTCTTAAATGGGTTAAACAAAGAAGATGCTATAAATAAAATAACTGCATGGCTTGAAGAAAAAGGAATTGGAGAGAAAAAAGTAAATTATAAATTAAGAGAATGGATATTTGCAAGACAACGTTATTGGGGAGAACCTATTCCAATAGTTCATATTGGTGATGATATGGTTGTTTTAGAAGATAAAGACTTACCATTAATCTTACCAGAACTAACAGATTATAGTCCATCAAGAACAGGTGCCTCTCCTCTTGATAAAGCAACTGATTGGGTAAATGTATCAATAAACGGTAAACAAGGAAAAAGAGAAACTAGCACAATGCCTGGTTCTGCGGCATCTAGTTGGTATTTCCTAAGATATATCGACCCACATAATTCAGAAGAATTTGCAAACCAAGAATTATTAAAACATTGGTTACCAGTTGACCTATATGTTGGTGGACCAGAACATGCAGTAGGACATTTATTATATTCAAGATTCTGGAATAATTACTTATACAATAAAGGCTTAGTTCCTGTAAAAGAACCATTTAAGAAATTAGTTCATCAAGGAATGATATTAGGACCAAATGGTGTTAAAATGAGTAAATCTAAGGGTAATGTAATAAATCCTGATGATATGGTAAGAGAATATGGTACAGATGCTTTAAGAACTTATGAAATGTTTATGGGGCCACTTGATTCTGATAAACCTTGGGATCCAAATGGTATTGATGGTTCTAAAAAATTCTTAGATAGAGTTTGGAGATTATTTGCAGAATCTGATAAAATACAAAATAAAGAAAACAAAAATCTTGAAAAAGTATATCACTTTACTGTAAAAAAAGTAACAAACGATTATGAAACGATGAACTTTAACACAGCTATTAGCCAAATGATGATATTCATCAATTCAGCATATAAAGAGGAAATACTTCCAAAAGAATATGCAGAAGGCTTTTTAAAATTATTAAATCCAATAGCTCCTCACATTACAGAAGAGTTATGGAATATATTAGGAAATAATGAATCAATTGCTTATGAAAAATGGCCTGTATTTGATGAAGTTAAATGTAAGAGTGATGAATACAATCTTCCAATACAAGTAAATGGAAAATTAAGAGCAAACATTACAATTCCATTTGATACAGATGAAAATGTTATAAAAGAAAAAGCACACCAAGCTGTTTCTTCTTACTTAGAAGATAAAACAATTATTAAAGAAATATATGTTAAAAATAAAATATATAATATAGTCGTAAAATAAAACTCAAAAACAAAACCAGGAAAGAAATTCTTTCCTGGTTTTGTTTAATTACATCATTAAAAGATTTTTTTATATGTTATCATATAAAATTCTTGATTTCCATAAGCAACAGAATTCATGGATGTTGAGATATTTATAATTTCATATTTGACTTCATCAAATTTTTCCAAAAACTTCAAATATTCTTTGACATCTTTGGTTCTAAATAAATAATATCTCGGCTCCTGTTCTCCTGTTTTACTTAAATGAATAATTTTATAGGGACTTTCCTTCTTATTCCCCGTAATCTTATTCACGATTGACGTAATTTTTTCCTTCATTTGTTTCTCCTCCAAAATAATTTTTTAATATTTGTAACCTTCATGGTGTAAAAAAGGAAATTAATATATATACAAGATCTTGTCTTGGATATATATATTATATCATATTTTACATAAAATTTCAAATTTACTTATTCTTTTTAATTCTAGCTACAAAGAAACCTTCATAATATTTATTTGGACACACACATAATGTACCTTCTATTTTGTTTGGAAGTAATGGTATGTATTCTATTCCCTCTAATTCTATTGGAACTATTTCTGCATTTGTTCCTTTTAATGCTTTATTTAATATATCTTCATTTTCTCTTGCTAGTATTGAACAAGTTGAATAAATCATTTCATGTCCTGGTTTTAATATTTTTAAAGCTTTTTTTAATAGAGTTAACTGGCTTTTAGTTGATTTTTCTACTAAACTTTCAGTAAAATTTTTATATGTTCTTTCATTATTTAAATCTATTGTCCCACTTCCACTGCATGGTGCATCTAATAGTATTTGGTCAAAAGCAAAATAGTCACTTAAATTTCTACTATCTGCTTGCAAAACAGATACACTCTTTGCACCTTGTTTTTCTATATTGTATTTCAACTTTTCTATTCTTATATTATTCATTTCACATGCTGTAATGTTTGCATTATTATTTGTTAGCGCTGCTATTTGTGTTGTCTTTCCACCTGGTGCCGCTGTCATATCTAATATATCTGTATTTTCTTTTGGATGCATTATAACTGGTGGAAGCATTGAAGATAGACTTTGTAGATATATTTCTCCATTTTCATAAATTGAAAGTTTTTGCAAATCTTCCTCAGTTGCATTTTTTATAACTAACGCCTCATCGCTCCAATAAACTTCTTCAAACTCAATATTGTTTTTAGATAATTCTTCACATATTCTTTGAATATCAGTTTTTAAAGTATTTACTCTTAAACTTACTACTCTATTTTGTGCATATCCATTTAAAATTTTGTTAGTAATTTCTTCTCCATATTGTTTGTTTAATTCATCTATTAAAAATTGTGGTAAATTTTCTATTTCTGCCATTATATTTCTCCTATTTTTATACTATTCTTATTGTACCATTTTCTCTTACGGGTGTAAAGTTTTTGTAATATAAATGTAATATTTTTTTAATATGAAATTCATTGTATTTAAGATTTCCGTAGTATATAATAATTATGTATAAACACATGAAAAATATTTGAAAGGAACTATGGAGCAATGAGTATAGAATCAGAACTTCGAAGAGAAGGTATTATTGCCATAAAACAATTAAATACTCTTAAAGTTAATTCAGTAGCTGCTAATATTGCAAGAAAATTAGTAATTAATTTCCCTGAGCAAAATTTCAGCTATCCCGAATTATTCGAAAAGATATCTAGCCTTAATATGTATGTCGCAAAAATTCCAAATGGTATTGCTGCAAAATACTTTTATAAGAATTCCTCAATCTATTTTTCAGATTGTAACAATTTTAAAAATTTAAATGAAGTTGTAATACACGAATGTTTACATGCTTTACAAGCTGAAATTGATTCTAATAATAACTTAGTTAAACTTGGGCTTTGTGATTTTACAGATTCAAAGCTTTCAGGAATGGCATTAAACGAAGCAGCAGTTCAATTAATGACAATGAAATGTGTTAAATCTAAATTTGATACAGTTAAATATTTCGATATAGAACTTCCTTCAAATAGCCCTAATTATTACGCATTAGAATGCAACTTAGTAAGACAAATGGCTTTTATTACAGGAGAACGTGCTTTATACAATAGTACTTTACATGGGAATGATGAATTTAAAAATAAATTTATTTCATTAACAAGTAAAAAAGATTATGAGATTATAAAAAATAATATAAACTATATTATGTATTTAGAAGATAAATTAAATACTATTTTAGTAAAAATTCAAAGTGCTGATAAAAAATCAAAATTATTAACAATTAAAGCTGATAAGCTAAAACAAACAATAAAAAATGAATTCTTGTCTACTCAAAATAAAATTTTTACAAGCTTTTTTGATAAAAGATTTGAAACTGTATCTAACACTTCAAAAAGCATTGAAGCTTTTAGAAAAAACTTATATACATATAGAAAATTTATTGGTGTTTCAGATGATTATACATTCTTTAATGAATACTACATTAATAAAATGTCTGAATTAGATACTAAATTTAACAGTGCCAACAACAAATCATTAGCATTAGTTCCTATTAAAGAAAAATATCTTGCTAGAATAGTTAGAAAATTATACTCACTTGTTATACTAAAAGGTGATTATGATTATACAAATTAAAATAAAAAATTGTTTTTTAATATTAAATGCCCACATTGAAATTCAATGTGGGCATTCTCAAACAGGATTACTTTTACTCAGTTAAAATTCTAATAGCTTCATTATATTTCTTATTACGAAGCTTATCTTTTTCTGACATTTCATCAAGCCTTGTTGCATCACTATTATGATGTAAATCAGCAAGTTTTACATTTCTTGCAATTGGATTACTTTTTAAATTTCTTACATAATCCATATAATTAACTGAATCATCATGTGTTAATAATTTCAGTGCTTGGATTACAGTATAAGAAAATTCTTTTTCCAACTGTTCAAACGTAATATCCGTATCCTCTACCACATCGTGAAGAAGTGCAACTATACACTCATCTTCTGTTTTCATTTGCTCTGCTAAATGAATAGGGTGACATACATAAGGAACACCCGATTTATCCAGCTGACCATGATGGGCATCATAAGCAATTTTCATTGCCTTTCTTGTGTTTTTGGTATAAATCATAAGTAATATTTCCTCCTTATAATTCACCTGTTTGAGAATTTAGTACATAAGGTACATATAAATTATACATTTTTATTTATATTTTGTCAAAACTAATAATTTGTTTTGCGCACTCAAATCCGCTTCTTGCAGCCCATGCCACAGTTTGTTTATTTCCTGCTAAATCTCCTATTGCATAAATTTTTCCATCTGATGTTTTACAGTTTTCATCTACTGATATACATCCCCATTTATTAGTTTCTAATCCTAATTTATCAACTAATTTTTTATCGGTACTTGACCCAACTGCTAATACAACAAAATCCACATCCATAAAGAAATTGCTTCCTTCTATATTTACAGGATATTCTCTTGTTTCACCTTCTTTTTTTATAAGCTCTGTTTTTACGCATTCAATCTTGTTATCTAAAACTTTTATCATATTAGTCAAAAATAAAAACTCTATCCCTTCTTTTTTAGCCTCTTCTATTTCTTTTCTTTCAGCAGGCATTTGTTTTTCTGCTCTTCTATAAACAACTTTAACTTCTTTCGCACCTAATCTTTTAATTGTTCTGGAAGTATCCATCGCTACATTTCCACCACCAATTACAGCTACTTTTTTTTGTGTAAAATCAGGCATTTTTCCATATTCTAAAAGCTCATTCCCGCCTAGTACAAATTCTTTTTCTTCGCCTTCTATATTCATTTTGTTAGACACATTAGCGCCAAAGGCTAATACAATAGAAGCATAGTCTTTTTTTAAATCTTCTAAGAAAATATCTTTTCCTAATTCCATATTTGTAAATGCTGTTACATTTTTATTTAATATGTATTTTTCAAGCCATTTATCTAAGATTTCTTTTTCTAATCTAAACTCTGGAATCCCGTGTCTTAATAGTCCACCAAGTTTATCATGTTTTTCATAAATATCAACTTTAAAACCTCTTGTAGATAAATAGTAGCTACAAGCTAAACCAGAAGGTCCTGAACCTATTATTGCAACTTTTTTACTTTCATCATCTGCCTCTATAACTTGCAAATCTATGTTTTCTAACATATAGTCTCCAACAACTGATTCAAGCTCTCCAATATGTACACTTTCGCCTTTTATTCCTCGAATACAACTTCCTTCACATTGAGATTTTTGAGGACATATTCTTCCACAAATTGGTTCAAATATTGTTGTTTCACTTAATATCTTAAATGCTTCTTCATGGTTTTCTTCTTTTATGAATTTTATAAAGTCTGGTATGTTGTTTTGTAAAGGGCAACCTGTTTGACAGGGTTTGTTTTTACAATTTAAACAATATTCAGCTTGTTTTTTTACTTCTTCTAAATTATATTTCATTACTTTCTCCATATTAATTATTTCTTTTATATAATAAATAATGCATAATTGCTATCGTTGTACTTGCAGTAATAATCTCATTTTTATCTAACATCTCTACCAATTCTTCTAATGGTACTTCTATAACATTTATATCTTCTGACTCATCTAAATTTTGTTTAGTCTTTTTCATATCTGTTGCTAAATATATTTTTATTTTTTCATCTGAATATCCTACACTTGGATGATATTCTCTTAAAAGTTCTATTTTATTTGCCAAATATCCTGTTTCTTCTTCAAGTTCTCTTATTGCGGCTTTATCTGCCTCTTCTCCTTCTTCTATCATTCCAGCTGGAAGTGCTAAAATTACTTTTCCTATTGGAGTTCTTGGCTCTTGTACCATAATAACTTTATTATCATCTGTTATTGGTAATATTACAGAAGCTTCTCCTGCTTTTACATGTTCTCTATATATTACTTTTTTTCCATTTAAATATTCAATTTCTTCAACCTGTACTCTTTTTCCATTATATGCAAGTTTTTTACTAATTTCTTTGTATTCAATTTCTTTAAAATATTTATTACTCATTTTAAAACTCCTTTAATTTTTCTTTAATAAGTTTTAAATCTCTCCAAAAATCAATTTTCTTAGAATCATCTCTTAAAAGTGCTGCCGGATGAAATGTTGGCAAATACCATATTCCTTTTTTCTCAATCCATTTTCCTCTTGAATTAGTAATTCCATAATCTTCACCTAAAATATTTTTAAGAGCTACACTTCCTAAAATCACAATTATTTTTGGTTTAATTAATAATACTTGATTTCTTAAATAATCCATACAAGCATTTGCTTCATCTTGCTCAGGATTTCTATTTTGTGGTGGCCTACATTTTACAATATTTGCAATATATACTTCTTCTCTTTTTATATCTAATGCTTCAAATGCTTTATTCATTAATTGTCCTGCTTTTCCTACAAAAGGTTCTCCTTGTATATCTTCATCTGCTCCCGGACCTTCACCTATAAACATTATATCTGCATTTTTATTTCCAGTACCAAATACTATATTTTTTCTTCCATTACATAGTTTACATTTATTACAATCTTTTATTGCTTCGTCTAATTCTTCCCAATTTTCGTACATGTTCTTCTCTCTTTAACAGCTCTAACTTAATTATATCACACATTCTTCTAATAATATAATCTTTTTATCTTTTGATGTATCTATTCTTGCTTTTGTCCCTATTGGAATTACTGTTTTTTTATCGCAATGGCCAAAGTTATTCGATTTTATTATTGGAAAATTATATTCTCCATCTAAAACATCTAACATTATTTTTTCTAGTTCAACTCCTGATTCATGTTCATAGTTTCCAACCCATATACCTTTTATCTTATCAAATACTCCGTTTTGTTTCATATGGTGTAAATAGTGATTTACCAAATTAGGATCTGATTCTAATCCCAATTCTTCTATGAATAATATTTTATCAGTAAAATCTAGGGAATAATTTCCACTTACAAGTCTTGTTATTAAACTTAGATTTCCTCCTACAAGCTCACCTTCTGCTATGCCTTCTTGTATGGTTTCATATTTATCTTCTTCAATCCCCAATTCTAAACTTTTATCTTGAAATCTTTTTATTAATTCTTTAAATGCATAATCTGTTTCCCAAGATGTTAAAGATTTAAAAGTAGGTCCATTAAAAGTAACTAAACCTGTTTTAGCATATATTGCGTTTGTTATAGAAGTAATATCGCTAAATCCACATATTATTTTAGGATTATTTTTAATTAATTCGTAATCTATATAATCAAAAGCCGAGTTGCTATCTGCTCCACCTTTTACACATATAATTGCTTTTACCTCTTCATCTTTAAACATGTTATTAATATCTTCTGCTTTTTGTTTAGCAGTTGCCCCATATCCTAAGCTGTTTTCTCTTACATATTTTCCAAACTTAACTTTATATCCTAATTCTTCAAATAACTTAATTGATTTTTGAATATATTCTTCATCTTTCTCTAATATGACATTTGATGGAGCTACTACTCCAATTGTATCTGCTGGCTTTATTGCTTTTGGTAACATATCTTCTCTCCTATTATTTTAAATATATTATTGTTACAGCTCTTCCTGATAAATCTTTTTCCGCTCTAAACGAATGACAAACATCACTATTACAAACAGTACAAATATTACTATCTATTATATTTTCTTCTTTTAAACCAATATTTAATAAAGTTTGTTTATTTATTCTGGCTGTATCTATATGATACTTATTAGTTTCATTATTGTAACTTATTATCTCTTCTATACCTTTTAAGTCTTTGAATTTATTATAGAATAAATCCTTTACTTCCTCATCTACTTCAAAGTGGCATTTTCTTATATGTGGACCTATACAACAAATAATATCTCTTGGTTGGCATTCATATGCAGACATCATTTTTTGTACTGTTTTTACTCCTATGGTTTGAAGAGTACCTTTCCAACCAGAATGAGTATTTGCAATTACATTTTTTATTGGGTCATAGAATAAAAGTGGTGTACAATCTGCGAAGCTTAACATTAATACTTTATTTTTATTATCTGTTACAAATCCATCTACATTGTCAAACTTTTGTACATATATTCCTTCGTCTCCATCTTCAACTTTCTCTACTTTATCTGTATGAGTTTGTTTTGGTCTACAAATATTTCCAATATAGAAATTAAATTCTTCACTTAAAAGTTTTAAGCCTTTCTCTACTTCTTGTTTCTTTTCTTCATAAGAAGCATTCCCCGCAAATTCCAATGGTTTTAATGTAAAGCAGTGCTCCACATTTTTATATTCTAATAACTTTCTAAACTGTATATATTCTAATTCATCGTTCTTTATATGAATTATATTCTCGTTTGATAAATCTTTCATAAAAACTCCTTATTCAGATTTTAATTTACTTAGAATTTCATTCTTAGGCAAGTTAGGAATAAAATTATAGTTATTGTTACACATTTTAGAATCAAAACCACAAATTGCTTTATAATTACAAAATTCACAAGCAGTTCTTTTGTTTTTATAAAAATATACTGGCTTTTGCGTAATTTCTCCGCTCATTATTTCTTCTGATATTTGTTTTATAACTTTTTCTATCTTATTTTGAAGTGCTAGGAAATCTTCTTTTTCTAAAATACTTGGTTTGTTTTTGCTTACATTCCCTTCTTTGTCTATGTATGCAGGTATTATATTAGAATTTCCAGTAGTAAGGTTTTTATCCATCATTTTTACAACCTCTACATCTCCTAATATTAGACCATTCATTTTAAAATTATTTCTTATTTCTTGTTCTAACTCTTCTTCGGTTAAGTGTTTGTTTTTAGCTTTTACAACTGGTTCTATTAAGTTAAAATATAGAACTCCTGCTAAGTCTGCATTTTCTTTTTTAGATACTGCATCTAAATAAGTTAATAGTTGTATTTGAATTCCTGCTACCACTTCGTTTAAGTCAATATTTTTAACAGAAGATTTATAATCTATAATTCTAATATATCTGCCATCTTTATTTTCTGCTATGTCAATTCTGTCTATCTTACCAATTATCTCTACATTCTTATCATTTTCTAATTTAATTTTAATTGGCTCATATTGTTTGTTTTCACCAAATTCTATCTCTGTACCTAGCACTCTAAAATCACTATATCTTAAAGTATTTATTATATATTTTATTGCTCTTATTACTACTTTTTTCAATCTTTTTGTTAATACCACATATTTCGGAATACTATTAAAAATATAGTTTTGTCTTAGTTGTAATTTATTGTTTAATATTTCTTCTATTATTTTATCAATTTGCTCACCTTCTATTTCTTTAACACTTATGTTTTTTTCTTTTAATAATTCAAAGAAATCATCTATTATATCATGCATTAAAGTTCCTGTATCCATTTTTTCTAGTTTTAGTTCTGTTCTATCTGATAATTTTAATCCATATTTTAAATAATATGAAAATGGACATCTTTTATAGCTTTCAAGTTTTGATATACTAGTTTGCAGAGTATCTCCATATAGCTTTTCTAAGTTTTCTTTTGTTAAATTTTCTCCTAAATTTGAATAATAAAACCCTTGTATTGCTCTTTCTAGTTTTTCTTTATATTCTTCGTCTTCACTATATATTTTATATACTTCTAACCATATAGTATCTATATCTTCACCATTTAAATATTTTCTCAAATTTAGTAATAGCAAATCAAAAGTTATGTCTTTTGAACTTATATATGTTTTAGCTTGTACTATATCACTTTCTTCTTGCAAATTAGGAAATATTTTTCTTACTTTATTAATTAGTATTGATTTTCTTAAACCTTTTCCCTCATTATCTGATGCTGGGTATGATAAATAAAGCTTTTCTTCTGCTATTCCAAAAGCTTTGTAAATATTAAAGTTTTCATCATATATTTGTTCTTTTGTTGTTTTTGCAAGTTCAATTCCACTTTCTTTTAAAGTTGTTCTTTCTTCGTCATTAATAAAGCCTTCATTTTTACTAATACTTGGAAACTTACCATCATTTAAGCCTATTATGAATACAACTTTTTTATTTCCACTTCTTGATCTGTCAACATCTCCAACAATTACTTCATCTAATGTTGCAGGTATCTTTCCGAGTGAAGAATTGTTAAGTCCAGCTTTTAAAAGGTTAGCATATTTTTCAAAACTTACTTTTTCCTCTCCTAATACAGTTACTAATTCATCAAGAATATCTATTAATAAATCCCAGCTTGTATTATATATATTCGCCAAATCAATTAAACCTTTTTCATTGAAAGTATTTATTTTGTTTAGTAGTATATCCTTTATATTGTTTTCTTCTAAGAACAAGTATATTGATTTTGTAATATCTTTTACAGTTTTATTTTTTCCTAACTCTTCTTTAAATTTTATAAGTGGATTTATAGTTTGTATTCTTATATTATTTAAATTTTCTATATCTTCTTTACTATCAGTTACTATTGTCCATTCATTAGTAAACTTTTTAAACCCTGTAATTCCACATTTTTTACAGTAATTTTCTAGGATAAATAGATCTTCATTTATAATGTTATTAAAACCAATTTTCAAATAATTAAATATTGAATCTGCACTCCAATTGTTTGAAAATATATCTAATACTGCAATTATATATTTCACTAAAATATTTTGATTTAAATCTTTTTTCTCATCTATGAATACTGGAATGTTATATTTCTTAAATATTGATTTTATAAGGCTTGAATATTCTTCTGTTTCTTTTGTTATAATTGAAATATCTCTATATCTATATCTATTCTTTCTTACTAATTCAATAATATTATTAGCTACGTTTTCTATCTCCGAATAATTATTATTAGCTAAAAATAACTTTATATCTTCACATTCTTTTTCATATTTTTTAGTGTTTAAACTATATAAATTTTCTACTAAATGTTTAAGTTCTTTACTTTTATATCTATAAATATCTCTTAACTCTATTGGTTCTAAAATATTTATATTATTTTGATTAGCTATTTTCTTGATTTTGTTAATTGTTTTTTTATTTTCAGTAAATATGTCATTATCTAGAACTTTGCTCTCTTCTAGTGAATCTGTACTCATTGTCACATTTACTTCATTTGCTATTTTTAATAGTTCTTCTATTATTCCATATTCTTGTTTTGTAAAACCTGCAAATTCATCTATAAATATATATGAATTTTTAAACATAGTATTATCTTTAATTTTCTCTTTCACTATTGTAAGCAAGTCATCATCATCTAAATATTTGTTTAAAATTTCTTTATTAAACTCACTATACAATAATTTAATATCATTTAATTTTAGTTTTAAGTAATTATCTTCTATATCTTTTGTGTTTTCTTCTAACATATCAGCCGTAACATTATTCTTTTTAAACTCAGTTATCATTTTAACTATTAAATCTAAGTTTTTGTCTGTTTTACCTAAGAAATTAAGATTTTCTTTTTGCTTTTCTATTATGCTAGTAAGCAACATTGCTTTCCCCGCATTAGTTATTGCATTATTTTGAATTCCACCAACCTCTGTTATAATTCTAAATGCCATACGTTCAAATGTAATTACCTCAGCATTAATAACAGCCTTTCTCTCGCAAATCTTCATTAAATTATTTTCTGCTGTAAAAGAAAATTGTTCTGGTGTAATTATATATACTTTTTGATTATTATCTATTAACTTTTTTATTTCATTGAAACAATATGTTGTTTTTCCTGTTCCACTTTTTCCATAAATAAATTTTAAACTCATTTTATTCACCATATTTATTTTAACATAAATAAAAAGAAAGTAAAATATATATTTACTTTCTTTTATATAATTACAGCTCTCTATCCTCTTCTCGTGATATATCTTCTGGTACTATGTTTTCTTGTTCTTTAATTTGAATTCTTGCTTCTTCTACTCTTATTCCATCAACAAATTCTTCTCGTGAATTCCCCTTCTGCTCTACTTTTAAGCCTTCTGCCGGCGGCAATGCTTGTTGTTTTCTAGGCTTAAACATATTTTTAAAGAAATTTTTTATTCTTTCAAACCATGTTTTCTTTCTTGTGATTTCTACTTTTTCCACTTTATTACTTCTTGTTACTTGTTCTTGTTTTTCTCTCTTTTCTATTTCCTCTCTTACAGCTTTTAATTCTTTATCTAACCAATCTTCTTCATATCCTTCCATACCGTTTTCTTCATGAGCTCTAAAATGATAATCATCATCTTCTACTATTTTTGCAAATAACTCTCGTTGTTTTTTCTTTAATTCTTCAAGTGTCATTCCGCTGTATGGCTTGGGTTCTGGTTGTTCTGGTTGCTCTGGCTGTTTAGGTTGTCTTGGTTGTTCCGGTTGTTCCGGTTGTTTTGGTTGTTTTGGTTGTCTTGGTTGTCTTGGTTGTTCCGGTTGTTTTGGTTGCTCTGGCTGTTTAGGTTGTCTTGGTTGTTCCGGTTGCTCTGGCTGTTCTGGTTGTTCTGGTTCTTCCGGTTGCTCTGGTTGCTCTGGTTGCTCTGGCTGTTCTGGTTGTTCTGGTTCTTCCGGTTGCTCTGGTTGCTCTGGCTGTTCTGGTTCTTCCGGTTGCTCTGGTTGTTCTGGTTCTTCCGGTTGTTTTGGTTGTTTTGGTTGTTTGGGTTGTTCTATTGGTTCAGGTTTCGCTATTCCTTCCAATATAGTTCCACTTTCTAATATGTTTCTCATAGATTTTATATCATCTAATTCTTTTTGTAATTGCATACCTTTTTTAGAAGTTAGAACATTTCTCTTCATTGCAGCTCTATATTTCTTATTTTCTTTTTCTAGCTCTTTATATTCTGGCAATTCAGGATCCATGCCCTTCATCTTTTCTAGGTTATTGTTCAAAGCTTTGGCTGCCTCATTCCATTTTTTCTGTAAATCTGCAATTTTCATTTCTACCTTAGCTTGCCTTAAATTCAACTCTCTAAAAGCATCTTCTTTTTCTAATCTCATTTCTAATATTTTCTTTTCAGAATTTTCTCTTTCCACCTGTATATCAGAAATAGTTTTTTCATGTTTAGCCATTTCTTGTTCTAAATATTCTTTTTTTAACCACTCTTGTGCTGTTAATTTACCATCCCCCTGTATTTCTTTAACTTGTAAATCTTTTAATTCTTCTTTTAAACTTTCTAATCTTTCATTAGAATTCTTTATAATTATAGCTTTTTCTTCATTATTTAATATATCTTGTTGTTCCTTCATTTGTTTATTAAACTCATTTACTTCATATAAATTAATTTCTTTAATATTCATACAAACTCCTCCGCTTTTGTAAATACTTCTCCTATTTATAGAATAACATATTTTTACATTAAAAACAATTCTTCGACATTTTTAATGAAAATTTAATAAATTTGTAATAAAACAGTAATAAAAGCGTACTAAAAAAGCAATAAATAAGATTTTATATCTTATTTATTGCTTTTAATGCCCTGTCTGACAATTTTGTATATCTCAATTTCTTATCTTTTATTTTTTCTTCTAATTCTGGTAAAATTCCAAAATTAGCATTCATAGGTTGAAAATTATTTGTCGGTGTTGATATGTAATTAGCTAGTGCACCAATTACTGTATTTGTAGAAAAAACTATTTTATTTTTCTCTACATTATTCTCCAATTTACTTTTTAATAATTCTACTGCATTTATTCCTGCCACTAAACCAGATGATATTGATTCTACATACCCTTCTACGCCAGAAATTTGACCGGCAAAAAATATATTTGAATTATTTTTTAGATTATATGTTTCATCTAACAATTTACTAGAATTTATATATGTATTTCTATGCATTACTCCATATTTTATAAACTCTGCATTTTCTAAACCTGGTATTAAAGAAAATACTCTTTTTTGTTCTCCAAATTTTAAATTTGTTTGGAACCCTACCATATTAAATATTGTACCTTCTCTATTATCTTGTCTTAACTGAACTACCGCATATGGTCTTTTAGCTGTTCTAGGGTCATCAAATCCTACTGGTTTTAATGGTCCAAATCTTAACGTATCTAATCCCCTTTTTGCCATTATTTCTATTGGCATACATCCTTCAAATATTTCTTTTTTTTCAAAATCGTGTAGATTTACTATTTCTGCATTTATTAATTCTTGTACAAAATTTTCATATTCTTCTTTATTCATTGGAAGATTTATATAATCTTTTGTTTCACTTGCTTGCCTTTTTTTCCATTCTTCTATTGTTTCATCTTTCTTCTTTTCCTGACTATACCTATCTCCATAAAAAGCAATATCAAAATTAATACTTTCCTTTAAAATTATTGGTGCAGCTGCATCGTAAAAATATAACTGGTCTTCTCCTGTTAATTTTAGAATTTTACTAATTAATTTTTCAGATGTTAATGGTCCAGTCGCAATAATTGTAATTACATCTTCTTCAATAGTTTCCACTTCTTTATTAATTATCTCTATATTAGAATTTTCTTGTATATATTTTGTAACTAATTCCGAAAACTTTTCCCTATCAACTGCTAATGCTTGACCAGCAGGTACTGACGTTTCATCTGCACATTTAATTAATAGAGAATCTAGTCTTCTTAATTCTTCTTTTAGTAAGCCACATGCATTTGTAAGTAAATTAGATTTAAAAGAATTGCTACAAACAACCTCTGCCAAATCTTGATTAGAATGTGCAGGCGAAAATTTAACTGGCTTCATTTCATATAATTTTACTTTTATTCCGCGTTTTGCAATTTGGTAGGCAGCTTCACATCCAGCTAAGCCTCCGCCAATTACATTAATATATTCTTTCATTTATTTGTCTCCTTTGTCGATTTTTGTCTAAAACTTTTTAGACAATTTAGGTGTTGTTTTATTGTCTTTTAGTGTACCTTGATGTATAATTAACCTACCTCCTCACTTGGAGAGATTTCTTTAGATTGGAGGTGAATCTATTAAAAGTTTTTTCATGATGATAGCTTTGTTAATTATTTATTTAATTTTAAAATTATTTCAATAATTACATAGCAAAATCCCACGAGTGCAATTCGTGGGATTTTTTAATCATATGAAAAGTTTTTTCATGTTTCTTTTGTTATTATTATTTTACTCCATTGTTACTTTTTGTCAATACTTTTTAAAAAATCTATTCAAATAATCCCATAATATCTTCTTTTGATAATTTATTAATAAACTTCGTATCTGTACTTAGCATGTTGTCAATTAATTCTTTTTTACGTTGTTGCAAGTCATATATTTTTTCTTCTATTGAATTCTTAGTAATTAATTTATACACTTGTACTTTTTTAGTTTGACCTATTCTATGTGTTCTATCTGTTGCTTGATTTTCAACAGATAAATTCCACCAAGGGTCATAATGAATTACCATATCTGCCGATGTTAAATTAATACCCGTTCCACCAGCTTTAAGAGAAATTAAAAATACTTTTACATTTTCATCACTATTAAACTTTTCTATCAAATCAAATCTATCTTTTACGCTAGTTTTTCCTGTAAGTTTTAGATAGTTTATTCCTTCTTTTTTTAAGGATTGTTCTATTATTTCAAACATTGATGTATATCCCGAAAACAACAACATTTTGTGACCACTTTGCACAGATTCTTTTACAAGCTCCATACATTGATTTAATTTTCCGCTTCCTTCTTTGTAGTTTGAAATAAATAGTGATGGATGGCAACATATCTGTCTTAGTCTTGTTAAAAGTGCTAATATTTTTATTCTACTTTGTTCAAAACCTTTATCTTCAATTTCTTCTCTAAGTTCATCTCTAGCTTGTGCCAAATATGATAAATATATTTTTTCTTGTTCTTCTTGCATTTCATTGTTTAACACTATCGTTGTTTTATCAGGAAGTTCTTTTAAAACTTCTTTTTTAGTTCTTCTTAAAACAAATGGCTCTATTATCATTTTTAATTTATTTAAAATTTCTTCATCGTTTTCTCTTGTTATTGGAATTTCATAATTACTTTTAAATTTTTTATATGTAAATAGATAACCTGGCATTATGAAATCAAATATTGACCATAACTCAGAAAGCGAATTTTCTATTGGAGTTCCTGTTAAAGCAAACCTTGTTTTGGCTTTTACTTTCTTTATAGCTTTTGAATTTTGTGTATTATTGTTTTTTATGTATTGTGCTTCATCTGCTATTATGTATCTAAAAGTATAGTCTAATTCTTCATATTCTTCTATATCTCTTTTTAGTAGGTCGTATGATGTAATTATTAAATCATGTTTATGAATTTGTTTTATTTTCTTTTTTCTTTCCTCTGCTGTACCATTAATAATTAAGATACTTAAATCTTTTGCGAATTTTTCTGTTTCGTTTTTCCAATTTAATGTAAGTGAACTTGGTGCAATTACAAGTGAGGCTGTTCTTTGTTTTTCATTTCTTTTTGCCATATTTAATACAGATAAAATCTGAATTGTTTTTCCAAGCCCCATATCATCTGCTAAAATCCCACCAAATTCATACTTATCTAATGTTGTAAGCCATTTATATCCTACCTTTTGATAATCTCTTAATATTTCTTCCAACTCAGTAGGTAAACTTTCTATTTTATTTTCTATACTAGTATCTTTAATTAATTGATTGAACTTTTCATCACTTCTAACTTCTACTTGTGAATTTTGCCTTAATAATTTATCTAAGTATAAAGCTCTATTTACAGGTAATTGTAATGTTTCTTCTATGCTTTTATATGAAATATCCAAGCCATCAACTAATGTGCTTAAAAATTCAATATCTTTATTGTTCTCTATGTTTATAAAGCTACCATCTTTTAGTCTATGATATTTTTTATTTTCTTTATATTTTTGAAGCACATCTTTTATTTCTTTTTTATCTATTGGAAGTGATGTAAAATCTAGTTCTAGTAAATTATTATTTACTTTTACTCCTATTGATGTTTTATCTGATTTCTTTATGTTCTTCCTATTAAAATTCTCAGTTGTATAAACTTCTGAAATTTTAATATATTCTTCTAAGTCGTCTTCTATGAAATTGTAGATTGTGTCATCTAAATTTATAATAAATCTTTTATTCTTTTCATCTAGTAAAAAACCAGATTTTATTAATTTATTAAGATATATTGCCTCTTCTAATAAATTTCTATTAGCAGCCACATCTTTGTTTTCTATTGGGTTAAATTCTATATTCTCATAACTAAACTTTAAATCTGCTATTAAATAGTTTCTATTATCAAAATCCAAATATAACTTTGGTATTAAAGTTTGAGGTATATATTTTTTTAGATTTTCAAATATATTTTTTTCT
>JAZSPC010000006.1:0-12865 GCA_045537285.1 Clostridia bacterium | reverse complement strand
TATTTTTTATTGTCAATTATTTTTCGACATTTTATTTTTCCAATTTTTTCACACAAAAAACAGACTCGATTTATATTATTAATCGGTCTGTTTTATATACATTTATATAAAGGCTAATTTCATCAGCCTTATTTTTTATATTTATTAAATTACCTTGTGTGTGTGTGTGTGTGTGTGTGTGTGTACTCTCGCAACAGTTTCAGCCATTTTTATTTTCTCCTTTGTTTTTCTTACTTTCTGTCTAAATTATATCTTTACTTTTTTATCTTGTCAATTATTTTAGAAAAATGTAATATATTTGTAATAATTGTATACAAAAAAATCATATTAGATATATTTTCTAATATGATTTTCTATATTTATAAATTAAAAATCTATATATTGTGCAGGATTTACACTTTCACTATTTTTTAATATTTCAAAATGCAAATGTGATTCATCTACAATTTCATATATTGCACTATCTCCAACTGTTCCAATTGTTTGTCCTGCTTTTACTTCTTCTCCTTCTGATACAAATTCAGTTGTAAGAAGGTTTGCATATCTTGTTTCAAACCCATTTGAATGTTCTATTATTATTGTTAATCCATATCTTGGGTCATTTTTAATATATTTTACTTTTCCGTCTGCCGCTGCTTTTACAACAGTTGCTCTTTCTGCTTTTATATCTACTCCTAAATGAGTTGTCCATTCTTTTAAAGTATCTGAATATATTAAACTATCTTTTGCATATTCTTTTTGAAGTTCACCTTCAATTGGCGATTTAAAAGTTGGATCTTTTTCTTTTTTAGTAGTAGGTTTAACATCTACTTTTGTAGCAGTACTTGTTTGAGTTGTTTTGTCTTTATTAGTTTCTGTTTGTTCGTTATTTTTTTCATTATCTATTTCTTCTTTAATTTCATTTTCTGATTCTTCTACTGTTTTTCCTATACTTGAACTTGCTGATTCTGTATTGTCATCTGTAAGTTCTACTTCCAATATATTGGTATATTGTGCTAAATATTCTGAATCATATGAGTATAGGTCATCATTTAATTTATTTGAATATACAATAAAAGTTATGATAAATGTGGCTATTGCAAGTAATAGCACTCCTCCTGTAATAAAAACTGATGTATTTGAATTTTTTTTGTGCGATATTCTTCTTTCTCTTCTCATAAAAACCTCCGAATTGTAATTTATTATTTAAAGTATTTCCTTTTTATGAAAATTTATACAATTTTTATTTCATTTCAATAATTTCTACACCTGTATAAAAGTGTTTTATAATTTCTTCGCAAGTTTTGCCTTGCTTAGCCAGAGCATCTGCACCTGTTTGGCTCATTCCAACTCCATGGCCATATCCTATTACTTTAAAATTTATTTCATTTTCTGTTATTTCTACTGTAAAGTTTGCTGACCTTAATCCTAAAAGTGTTCTTGTTTCTACACCTGATAAATTTAAGTTTCCTATCTTTACAGTTACAACCCTATTACTTTTATCTCTTTCTTTTATTTCTATACAGTTTTTTTCTTTAAAATCTATTTTAAAATCTTTATGTTCTTTTTTAACCTTTTCTATAAATTCTTCTTTTGTAAACTTTGCTTCTGAGCTATATTGTTTATAGTTTTCTTCACCTGCTGTTTCTACAACTTGCAAATACGGATACCCAGTTCCACCCCAAACATAAAATGGTATTTGAGTTTTTCCACCACTATTTGCATGAAAAAATGCATTTATTGGTTTTCCTTCATAAGTTATAATTTTACCCACTGTTTCATTTACAGCTTGTACAATTTTATTCCAATTACTATTTGCTTCTTTTTCATCCCATTTTTTTAGTCTGTTTTCTTTTGATATCCATGCTTGACAACATGTACTTTTATCACATATATCTGCATTATTGTGTTTTTTAGATGTAGTTATTTTATATATAGTATAAGTTCTTGCAACTATTGCTTGTGCTTTTAATGCTTCTATATCATAACTAACTGGCATTTCTGCTGATACTACACATGCAATATATTCATCTAATTTTACTTCTTCTACTTTTTCTGTATCTCTGTGAAGTAATTTTATTGTAGAATACTTTGTATAGTCATAGTCTATTGTTTGTAATTCTTCTTTTTGAACTATTGGCTCTTTTGATGTTGTTGTGATAGTTGGTTTATTTACAAAAATAACAGGTAGCATAAATATTAAGGAAATTAAAATCATAATTAAACAAATACTTTTTCTCATACAGCCTCCAATTTAAGTCTCATTTTTTCTAACACTTTTTTCTCTATTCTTGAAACCTGAACTTGTGTTATTCCAAGTATTTTTCCCACCTGACTCTGCGTTTGTTCTTTATAAAATCTTAGTATTACTACTTTTTTTTCTCTTTCTTCTAAATTATTAATTATTTCATCTAATGTTATTTTATCTACTAAATGATTATATTCATTTTTTTCATCTGTAATCTTTTCTATTAACATTCGTTCGTCATCATCTTGTCCTTCTACACTGTATATAGAATCTACTGTATTATTTGATTCTATTGCTGCTGCGATTTCTTCTTTACTTACTTTTAATATTTCTGCAATTTTTGTAATAGATATTTCTTCACCTTTTTTATTCATATATTCATTTTGTATTTGTTTTATTTTTATTGCAAGCTCTTTTGTCTGCCTACTTACCTTTAACATACCATCATCTCGAAGGAATCTTTTTATTTCTCCCATTATGTATGGCACAGCATACGTAGAGAGCTGAACATCTAAATCAACATCAAATCTTTTAATCGCTTTTATTAAACCTATACAGCCTATTTGGTACAAATCATCTGTTTCATATCCTCTACCAATAAATCTTCTAACAATATTCCAAATTAATCCAGAATTATTTTTAATTAATAATTCCATTGCTTCTTCGTTACCTTCTTGCGCCAATTTAATATATTTTAAATTGTCATTATACATATATGTACTCCCTCTTTTCTAGGCAGTTATACATATATTACTTTGTTCATTTGTATCCTTTAAACTTTGTTTAATTGTTTTTCTCATTGTTATTTTTGTGCCCAAATTTACTACTGATTCAACACTTAGCTCGTCCATAAAGCTTTGCATTATTGTAAAGCCCATACCAGACCTTTCTAAATTTGGTTTTGACGTATATAGCGGTGTTTTTGCAGCATTTATATCTTCTATACCAACTCCGTCATCATATACTTCTATTATTAAATTATTATTTTTTATCATACAATGTAATTTAACAATTCCCTCTTTATTTTCATAACCATGAATTATACAGTTTGTTACAGCCTCTGATACTGCTGTTTTTATATCTGCAATTTCTTCTATTGTAGGGTCAAGTTGTGAAGCAAATGCTGCTACCGCTATTCTTGCAAATGCTTCATTACATGATTTACTTACAAACTCTAATCTAATTTCATTATCATATTTGCTAATCATTACGCACATTCCTCCTTGTTTATATTTATAATTTTATTAACTCCACTCATAATTAAAATCTTATTTACTGTTTCTGTTGCATTTATTACTTCTAAGCTTCCACCTAAACTTATAATCTTTTTATACCTTCCTAAAAGTAACCCTATACCCGCACTATCCATAAATGTAACATTAGTAAAATCAAATATAACTTTTCTTGGAATATGTTTTTCTATTTCTAAATCCGCTTTCCTTCTTAATTTTTCTACTGCATGATGGTCTATTTCTTCTGTTATTTTAAATAACAAAGACTTGTCCTTATTTAAATACTCAATTTCCACCTTAAAGCCTCCTTTGTAATTTTTTCTAATTATACATTAATTACCATATATTTCCAAGAGCGAAACCACAGAAGTTTTAGCGAATTATGAGAAGTTTTCGACAAAAAATGAGAGATGTTTTTACATCTCTCATTGATGATTATAGTTTTATTTATCTAATAACCAATCTAAAACATTAACTTTTCTTATTCCATTATTTGTCAAGTTTTTGCAGTGCTATTGCAAAAAGTTTGATATTTTTTTACTTTTTTGCATTTCACAACATTTTCTTATTATATATTACAAAAAAGAACCCTTCATAGGTTCTTTTTCACTTATTTAGCATATAATTTTTCTAATACATTTATAAACATCGCATGTGACCAACCAAGTCCTATTACCCAAGCAGGATCCATTGTATTGTTATCTACTTGTTCTGGAAGTAATCCGTGTTCATTGCTTCCTATAATTGCAAAATCAAAACATTCTCTTGCTCTATTTTTTATTCCGGCAGCTAAGTAATATTCTGCAAGCCATAAGTTAGATATAATCCATGGATTTCCACCCATATAATTATCTCCTTCATATCTTAGGTATCCACCTGTATATGTTCTTAATGTCATGTTTATTCTTTCTACTGTATTTTCAATTTTTTTCTCTTTTGGAGAAAACATATTAAATGGGTAAACCAAACCAAGTAAACTTATATCCATTCTTCTATCTGTTTTGTTTCTTACAAAACATGCTTTTTCTTTATCATATAAATTATCTAAAATGTATTTTTTAATTTCTACTAAATATTTTTCTAGTTTTTCGTTGCTTTTTGCAATTTGTTCTAATTTTAATCTGTTAGTTTCGTATAATGGTTTAACAGCTTCATTTATTTCTATCATCGTTTTAAATGCAGAAAAAATTGCTGCTAATGAATATGTATGAATATCTTCACATTCTTCCCATATATCATAACTTAATTGATGCTTATTTCCTTGTAATACATCATCTATATACTTTTCCAGATAGCATATAGCTTTCTCACACATTTTTAAATTATCTTTTAGGAATTTTACATCTTGTTTAAATTTGTAGTAATCATATACTCCATATATTACAGAAGCTGTTTCATCTATTTGGTACCCCCAAGCTGGTGCTAATTTTCCGTCTGTATAAAATCTTTGCTCCCACATACCGTTTTTGCTTTGAGTATTATTACAGAATCCTTTGTAGAATTTCTCTACTTCTTTTTCCATTCCTAATTTATACATGCCTTTTGTTATAAACACTGCATCTCTTGGCCAACAATATGAATATCTTCCGCATTTAGAATAACTTTCATCTACCTCAGCAGCTGCTGATATTCCACCAGTTTCATTGTTGTATAGTAAAGGCATTAATAATATACTTCTTTCGTATATCTTTTTAATTTTTCTTTCTTTTTCATTAATTGGATCTGGTAAATTTAAAGTATTATGTTTTTTAATATAACTTTTCCAGTATTTTTTAGTATCTTCTATATGCTTACTTACATCTATTTTCTTTAATCTAATATTTTCATTTTCTACATCTTCAAACTTTTTCTTATTTTCATATACTGTTAATATTATATCTATTGTAGCTTCTTCACCTGGATTAATTTCTCCTACATTATATGAAATACTTGAATCTATACTCATTCCAACATAATCTTTACCCTCAATAACACCCTCGCTTATATTTGCATCTGTGTTATTTATTTGATATGAAAGTGAATCTTTTTTAGAAAAGATTGCTAATGTATAATCATGCATATATTGCATTAATGTATGATCTTTATATATTCCACTTACTGAATTATTGCTGTTTGATAATAATTTTGAGTGTAATAATAAGTCTACATTTAATTTTATATTATGGTTATTTATAAACTTATATCTTTTAATTAATATATTTTCTTTTGAAGATATACAGTCTGTTTGAATAACTTTTAAGTTAAAATATGTATTTACTATTTCTGTATTTAAAATATTAGTTTGTTCAATATAACTTTGTGAATATACATTATTTACATCATCTGCTAAATTTATTAATCTCGAATCATTTACTTTTATTCCTACTGTAAATTCGTCTACGAATTGTCTAAAATCTATACTTGGATAATATAATCTTAATAATTCTCCTTTTTTTGAAAATGTTGCTTTTAAATTTTTGTTTCCTATTATTGCGTCATTAAAGTATTTGGTTTTCATTTTAGTTTTTTCTATCCTCTCTATTCTATTATCTTAACGATTTGTTTTTCTAATTCTTTAATTTGATTATTTAAAGCTACAATTTGTTCATCTGATATGTGTTCTGCCAATTTTTCCTTTACTATTATATCTTCCATATCAAGCACTTCCTCTTGAAGAGTTTTTAATCTTTCTATAACTTCTAATCTTAGTGGTCTATATTTTCTTGGTAATTCATGTGTTCTTTCTACTGTTAAATTATCATCTAATGTATATGTCTCACCAAAATCAGGTATTGATACTCCTATACCTGTGTTTTCCATTATTTTTTCTTTTAAAACTTCTTGACCAGTTTCTTCACCATGTACCAAAAAGATATGTTTTGGTTTTGTGTAGAATGAATATATAAAGTTTAAAAGCCATTCTTGGTCTGCATGCCCAGAATATCCTTCTATATATTCAATTCTTGCATTAACACTAATTTCTTCTCCAAATATCCTTACTTCTTTTTCCCCATCAACAATCTTTCTCCCAAGTGTTCCCGGTGCTTGGTAACCAACAAAAAGAATTGTTGAGTTTGGATTCCATAAGTTATGTTTTAAATGGTGTTTTATTCTTCCAACTTCACACATACCACTTGCAGATATTATTATTGCCGGTTCAGTACTTTCATTCAAAGCCTTTGATTCATCTGCTGTTGGTGTAAATTTAAGTCCTTTAAATTCTAATGGGTTATCCCCATGTTCCATCGCTTCTTTTACATCATCATCAAATAACTCTGTATTTTTCTTAAATATTTCTGTTGCTGATATTGCAAGTGGACTATCTACATATACCGGAACTGTCATTAATTTTTCATATTTTTTCTTAAATTCTTCATCATTAGTAACATCTTTAATTTTATTTAATTCATATAGTATTTCTTGTGTTCTTCCTACTGCAAATGAAGGTATTACTACTGTTCCGTTTTTTTCTAATGTTTCATAAACAATATTTAAAAACATCTGGGCTTTTTCATCGTTTCTAATATGTAATCTATTTCCATAAGTAGATTCCATTACTAAGTAATCTGCTGATTCTATCATTGTTGGAGATGCTAAAAGTGGTAAATCATTGTTTCCTAAATCTCCTGTAAATACAGCTTTTGTTTCTTTTCCTAGCTCGTTTGCCCACACTTCAATTATACTTGAACCCAACATGTGCCCAGCATCACTAAATCTAACTTTTATATTCTCATCTATTTCAACTATTTCATCATAATTTACAGGTTTAAATACTTCCAATGAATCTATCGCATCTTGTGCTGTATACATTGGTATATATGGTTCTTTACCTTGTCTTATTCTCTTTTTGTTCTTCCATTCTGATTCCATTTCTTGAATATGTCCACTATCTGGAAGCATTATTGTACACAAATCACATGTTGCTTTTTGTGCATAAATTGGATTTCTATATCCTGCTTTATATAGTTTAGGTATTCTGCCTGAATGGTCTATATGTGCATGTGTTAATAGCATAAAATCTATTTCATTTACATCAAACATAAAATCATCAAAGTTTTTTTCTTCTATATCTCCATGCCCTTGATACATGCCACAATCAACTAAGAATTTTTTTCCAGCTGCCTCAACTAAAAAATTTGAACCTGTTACTGTTTTTGTTGCTCCTAAAAAAGTTATTTTCATAAACGTTCTTCCTTTCACATTATCTTTCAGTTTTAAATAATTTTATCTTCTTGTTTAATTTTATCCTATCTCTTTTGTTAAATTCTAAATTCATTTCAAATTGAGTATCTTGTGTTTCTTTATCGTCATAAAAGGTTACAATATATTGTTTATCTTTTTTCTTAACTTGAACATATATTTTTTCCATGTTTATAATTTTTAGTTCAAATATTTTTTTAACTATTTTTATATCATTATCCAAGTTAGTTGAAAGATTATTTATTACTTTATTTTCATACAACTTATTAATTAACATTTCTTTTGTGTTTTCTAAATTTTCTTTAAAAATTTCTAGTTCATTTATTGTTTTATATTCAGTGTATGGTAAAAAATTATAGTATCGTAATTCATATACGCAATCTATCATATCATTTAAATTTGTTACACTTTTCACCTTTTGTGTGAATATGTCTTTTATAAATACTTCTTGTAATTTATCAATATATTTATATATATTGTTTTCACCTTCAAAGTTTATATTTTGTAAAAATTTATAGTCTTGTTGTAATTTGTTTTTATTGTTTAAATATATTGTGGGGTCAATTTTTTTATTACATATATCAATTCTACTTAATGCGGTAGCTTTTTCTTTTTGCAATTTTTCTACTAAATGGCTCACATTAAATAATTTATTATATTCCTCTGCATTTTTATTTCTTCTTTCATATTCTTGTAAAAGTAATTCTTTATTATTTAATGTTAATTCTATTTTCTTTAATAATTCAGTAAGATTTTTCTTTTCTTCTGTTATTTTTTCTACATAAGTTTTTTTATCTAGAAGCCCATTTAAATTTGATTCTATTTTTTGCTTTTCTTCAAATAACCTTTTTCTTTCTTCTTCATTATTTTTTATATATATCAATACTGATATTTTAAATATTAAATACAAAAAAGCCTCTACTGTTTCTTTATCATATTTTTTTAATAAAACTTGTTTAATATGCTTTAATATATCTATATCTAAGTTTTCAACTTTTTCGAATATATTAGTATTCAAAGCTATTTTTAATATTTGATATACTAAATTAATATTAATATCTTTTATTGCATCTACCGCTGTATTCCATGACCATGCATTAAAATCTCTAATAACTTCAATTTTTTCCATATCATAGGCAGTATTTAATAAATATTGCATTGAATGTTTAGTTAAATTATATTCCTCTTTAATATATATTTGAAATTCATTCATTCCTATTAAGGCAGAAAGCATAGCAAACTCATTTTCAAGTACTACTATTATTTTTAATTTAAAATCTATTTTATATAGTCCACGTTCTTTAAGCTCATTAAAATCATTATCGTTCGGAGTAACTAGTCTTATATTATTTGTATTTTTTATTGTTTCTAAAATATTTTCTAAATATTCTTGCTTTGTTCTACATTTTCTTTTTACAAAAAAATAATCACTATATGAACTTTCTAGCTTATAGAATACACTAAGAAGAAGATTTTTCGCATCTTGTGAAAAATCTTTATGTTCTAATATTTTCTCTAATTCTTTGTTATAATTTTTGAACTTCGAAAAAAAATCTTCTTTCATTAGCTTTCCTTTCTTAATTATTCTTCTGATTCATGTTGCCCCATATTAAGCTCTTGCCATCTTTCTTTTGACATAAGAACTTCTCTTGGCTTACTTCCTTGATATCCAGAAATTATACCTCTCTCTTCCATTTGGTCTATTATTCTTCCAGCTCTTGCATACCCAACTTTAAATCTTCTTTGTATAAATGAGGTAGATGCTTGCTGTGTTTCTATAACTGTTTCTATTGCTTCTGCCAAGAATGGGTCTTCGTCACTTTCTTCATCAAATTCTTTTACTTCTTTTTCATTCGAATTTGCTTTTTCTATACTTTCCAAAATATCTTCACTATATGTAGCTGTTCCGTTTGATTTTATGAAATCAACTATTTTTTCTACATCTTTATCTGATATGAATGCACCTTGAATTCTAGTAGGTTTAGACATACCTGTTGGATAGAATAACATATCACCTTTACCAAGTAATTTTTCAGCTCCTGCCATGTCTAGTATTGTTCTTGAATCTACTTGTGATGAAACAGCAAATGCTATTCTTGATGGAATATTTGCTTTAATTAAACCTGTGATAACATCAACTGATGGTCTTTGTGTTGCAATTACTAAGTGCATACCAGCTGCTCTTGCCATTTGTGCCAATCTACAAATTGCATCTTCTACATCATTTTTAGCAACCATCATTAAATCCGCAAGCTCATCTATTATTATTACTATTTGTGGTAACTTACTTGCTTCATTTTCTTGATCTAATGCTTCATTATATCCTTTTATATCTCTTACACCTTTTGTGGCAAATAGAGAATATCTATTTACCATTTCTTGAACAGCCCAAGCAAGTGCACCAGCTGCTTTTTTAGGGTCTGTTACAACCGGAATTAATAAATGTGGTATTCCGTTATATACTGATAATTCAACAACTTTTGGATCTACTAAAACAAGTTTTACTTCACTTGGTTTTGCTTTATATATTATGCTTGTAATTAATGTGTTTATACACACACTCTTACCTGAACCTGTACTTCCCGCAATTAAAACGTGTGGCATTTTTGCTATATCTGTTACAACTTCTTCACCAGCAACATCTTTTCCAAGTGCAAATGCAAGTTTAGATTTTGATTCTCCAAATTTATCTGATTCTATGATATCTCTTAAATGTACTACTTCATTTTCTTTATTTGGAATTTCAATACCAACAGCTTGTTTTCCTGGAATTGGTGCTTCAATTCTTATAGATTCTGCTGCTAAATTTAAAGCTATATCATCTGCTAAGTTTGCTATTTTACTAACTCTTACACCTTCTGCTGGTTTTAGTTCGTATCTTGTAATAGCTGGTCCTACTGAAACGTTTTCTACTTTTGCAGATACACCAAAATTATATAATGTCTTTTGTAGTTTTGTCGCATTATCTGCAATAGCTTTTTTTCCACCTCTCATACCTTTTGAGCTACCTTCTGTTAATAGCTCTATTGGTGGAAATTCATAAGTTTCATCTTCTACCATTTGAGTATGTTCTAGCATTAAAACTGATTTTGTTTTATCTTCTTTTTCTTCTTCTTGAACTTTGAATAAATTATCTTCTAATGTGTTTGGTGAGAATTCTTCTTTTTTCTTTCCTAATGGAATTAAATCATCTTTTCCATGTTCATATTTTTTAAATTTTTCAGGCTTTTCATTTAAATTAATTTTTATTTGGTCTTCACTAATTTCTTCTTTTAAGGCTTCTGCTGTTTTTTCTCTTTTTCTTCTTTCTAAACGTTGTTGTTTATGTTCTTCATATTCTTTTTCTCTATATTCTCTTAGTTCTTCTTTTCTTTCCTTCATATTTTCTATATAGTCTTCTATAATTTCAGAAACCGGAATTCCTAACATGAATACTAGTATTACTAAGCTAATTCCTATACAAACTATAACTGCTCCGATAGAGCCAACCATGTTTATAAGTGGGATTGCAAGTAATACTCCTAAAACTCCACCACCTACATTTTTAGTTCCTAAATCATATGCAATTTCTACATTTTTAGATAATCCATCATTTATATCTATTACTTTGTTTGATATTTGATATATTGAAAAAATTGCTGATATACATACCAAAAATACCAATAACTCAAAAAGTTTGGTGCTCATTATTTCTCTTTTATTAGATGCTATTGATATTGCAATAGCAAATATTCCTATTGGAATAATAAATTTTATCCAACCTAATATTCCACCTAACGCAGGGCTTAGGTGTTCTCCTATATATCCAGCTTGTCCATATATTAATACAGCTGATAAAACACTTAATATCATTAAAATTACTATATGTATATTTTTACTTGTTTGATTACTTTTTGTTTTTTTATTTTTGCTTCCTGGTTTTCTTCCTCTCTTTGCCAAAGCTATACCTCCTAAAACAAAATCAGAAACCAGAAATCAATCATATTGATTGTTCTGATTTCTGATATAAATTATTTAAGTTCTCTTCTATTATTTTCAATAGTTTTTAAAGCATCTTGTAAAACACCTTCTACTTTTTCAAGTATGTTATCTGCATAGTCTTTTGTTCCTTTTGAAATTTCTCTTGACATTTCATTTGCAGTTTCTATAATTTGTGCTTTTTGTTCATATGCTTTTCTTGTAATTTCATGTTCATCTATCATAGAAATAATTCTGTTTTCAGCTTCTTTTACAATTCCATCAGCTTCTTTTTTAGCTTCAACTAATATTCTTCCTCTTTCTTCTTTTACCCATTTAGCTTGTTTTAATTCATCTGGTAATTTTAATCTTATTTCTTTAATAGTTTCTAAAAAATCATCTTTATCTACTATACATTTAGTAGTAAATGGTACTGACTTTGCTCCTTCTAAGTATTCTTCTAATTCATCTAATAATGTAAATATTTCCATATTCTATCCTCTTTCCTTTATTTTTAAGAATATTAATTTTACTCTTCCATAAGTTTTTAAATTAATTATTTCTATATTACTTAATTTTTTTATCTTTTGTATCTCGCGTTCTTCTTCATCTGTTTCTATAACTATTATTCCATCTTGGGATAATAAATTATTTTCCAAAATGATTTCTACTGAATTAACAGCAATATCATATTTATATGGTGGGTCTATAAAAATTATATCAAATTTTTCATTTACATTTGCTAAACATTTTTTATAGTCCATACATAATGCTTTTGTTTTTTCTTCAAAATGTGTCTTATTTATATTCTTTCTTATAATTTCTATTGCTTCATAAGATTTGTCACACAAAATCGCTTTATTCGCACCTCTACTTAATGCTTCTAAACCTAGCGCTCCACTTCCTGCAAATAAATCTAAAACATTAGCATCCTTAATATAGTTTTGTATTATACTAAATAAAGGTTCTTTTACTCTATCTAATGTTGGTCTAGTATTTTCGCCTTCTAACGTATACAATTTTGTTCCTCTTGCTAAGCCGCTTATAATTCTCATATTTTCCTCATAAAAATACAATAAGATTTTTCTTCAATTATATTTTATTTCAAAATATTTTAAAGTCAATAGTATTAATAAAATTGTAATATATATTTAACATTTCTGTAATATAGTTTCATATATATTTCTAATATTTTTTTATTTTTTGTTCAAAATATATTTAATAGGAGTTTATATGAACCAAATATTAGTTATAGATAATAATTTAATTT
>JAZSPC010000045.1:0-5664 GCA_045537285.1 Clostridia bacterium | reverse complement strand
ATTTTAAAAATAAATAAAAAATAACAATTTTTTTATAAAATATAAAGTATAAATAAAAAATATTAATTTAAAAAATATAAATAAATTTAAAAATAAAACATGCTATTTAACGCAAATATAATTTTTTATATTATTAAATTTTGCGTCTCCAATTCCAGAGACATTTTTAATATCTTCTATTTTAGAAAATTTACCATTTTCTTTTCGATAATTAATAATTTTTAATGCAGTTGAAGGACCAACACTTGGAATTGTTTCTAGTTCTGTTTGAGTTGCTGTATTTATATTAATTTTATTTATTGAACTAGAATGGTTTGTATAAGATGAAATTTCATTATTTTGAATTTCTTCTCCCTTTTTAGGAATATATATTTTTTCTCCATCTTCTAATATATATGCTAAATTTATGTTGGTTAAATCGGCTTCATTAGTTAATCCACCGACAGCATCTATTGCGTCACAAATTCTGCTATTTTCTTTTAAAGTTATAACTTTACTTTCTTTTACTGCACCACAAATATATACAACAATTGTTGAATCTGTGGAACTTTCAAAATTGGAAATATTATTGCCAATATTTTCTACTAAATTATTGTATATTAAAACTTCTTTTTCATGAGAAGATAAAGAGATGTTCGAATATATAGTAGAATAAATATAATAAAAAATAGTACCCAACATAATTCCTAATATAATAAAAAAAATAATTTTTTGTTTTTTAGATAAAGATTCTAATATAATAAATCACTCCTTTAAAAATAAAACTTGAAAAAATATAGAATATAATATATAGTAATATATGAATTAAAAAGAAAAGGACAATAAAATGAAAAAAATAACGTATTTAACATTTATAGTAATATTTATAGTAAGTTTATTAATTCCAAATTATTTGTTTGCAGATAATTTAACAGAAAGTGAAACGGTACAAGCAGATATTTTTGAAGAAATAACGGCAAAAAACTTATTATTGGGAGAAACAAATTCTGAAAGAATATTATATGAAAGATATGCAGATGAAAAAATTTATCCGGCTAGCCTAACAAAACTTATGACAGCAATTTTGGTGGTAGAAAATTGTGAGCTAGATGAGATTGTAACAGTTAGCGAAAACGCCGTGTTCAGTGTGCCATCTGGATATGTAAATGCTAACTTGCAGGTGGGAGAAGAGTTGACAGTAGAAGATTTATTATATGTAATGTTAATTCCATCAGCAAATGATGCAGCAAATGCTTTGGCAGAACATGTGGGAGGGAACATTGAAAGTTTTAGTGCGATGATGAATACCAGAGCAAAAGAGTTAGGGTGTACAGGAAGCAATTTTACAAATCCAAGCGGATTACAAGAAAAAGAACATTATACTACAACAAGAGATTTATATTTAATTTCGAAAGAAGCTATAAATAAACCTATTATAAAGAAAATAATAAAAGCTACCCAATATACATTACCAGAAACTAATAAATATACAGATACAGTAATGAAAAGAATTTTTACAACAACTAATTACATGATAAGGCCAAGCCTAACAAAGTACTATTGTGATTATTGTATTGGGGGAAAGACAGGATATACAACTGATGCAAAAAACTGTGTTATAGAATATGCAGAAAAAGATGGAATCCAATTAATTGCTATTGTAATGGGAGAAAATGCTAGTGTAAAAGGTAAAAAATTTTTAGATGCAAAGAAGATGTTTGAATATGTATTTAAAAATTATGAAAATATGCAAGTAGCAACAGAAAATGAAAAGTGTGAAACTATAAAAATAAACAATGGAACAAAAGATACACGTAATTTAGACGTTTTGTATAAAGAAAATGTAAATATTTTAAAGAAAACAGATAGTAATACACAAATAGAAAAAAATATAGAATATATTAATGTAACAGCTCCTATTCAAAAAGGAAGTATAGTAGGTAAAATAACATATAAATATGAAGGAATAGAATATAATACAGATTTAATTGCAAATAGTGATGTAGAAAAATCAAGAGTGTTATCTAATTTAGTAAAGTTACTAATTGTAACATTTATTATATATATAATATATAATCTGAAAAAAAGCAAGAAAAACTATAAAAAACACGGAAAGAAATTAAAAAAACAATTAAAAAAATATCGTAAATAAAAAATCTCTAAAAATTAATTTTAGAGATTTTTTTGCTTTTATTTGTAATCATTTCCTATAATAATTGTTATATCAACAGGAGAATTTTCAACAGTTGTATTTGAAATAGTTCCTGTTTCAAGCAATATTTGTATAGAATCTAAAATGCTTTTATTTACATCTGTCTTATTAATTAATATTGTTTTTTCGGTAGAATTTGTTGTAGAAGTGTTAGAAACCGTGAAACCAGCATTAGTTAAAATATCTTTTACTTCTTTTAGCTTAGAAGAGTTACCATTACCGTTTAAAATTTCTACTTTTAGATTTTGTAATTCTTCTTCTGAAATTTCATCAATTCCTGCCAGTTTATTATTCATTTCTACTAAATATTTTTTTGTTTTTGTTTTATTTGCCACAAATATCCATACACCATTACATTTTTCATTAACTCCTGGAAGCGTACCTGTTTCTAAATTATCAACAGAGAAATTAACAGCAGGTGCCACATATTGTTTTAGTATATCCATTGGAATGTTAGTTTTTACATAAGTTTGAGCAATGTCTATAAATTTTCCTATATTTAAAATATTACTTGGAGTAAGTGTTTGTTTAATCACTGCCTTTAAGAAATTTCTTTGAGTTTTCATTCTACCAGTATCATTATTACCATATTCATAAGAATAACTTGAACCATCTTGATTATGTCTAAATCTTACAACTTGTTCAGCTTTATCTCCATCTAATAATTGATATCCTGCTTTTAAGTTGATATATAAACCTTGTTTTTTATCTGTATATTTCATATCTATAGGAACATCAAAGTATACACCACCAATAGCATCAACAAGAGCTTTTAAAGCTTGTGTATCAACTAGTACATAGTATTTTAAATCTAACCCTGTGACCTTATTTACAGCGGCCAATATTTTTTCTGGATATTTACCTTGATAAACAGAATTTATTTTGTCAGCAGCTCTTGCAGAGTTTTTATTATCACCAATAAAAGTGTCTCTTGGTATTGAAAGTAAATATGCATTTTGGGTTTGAGGATTGTATTTAAAAACCATTATTGTATCTGTCATGTTTTGACTACTTCCTAAAAGTAGTGCGGAAAATGGTTCTAATTTTTTAATTTCCTCTTGGGTTTGTCCAATTACAGTGGAAATTAATCCCTGAGTACCACCACCATTTCTAATAGTTCCATAAACAAAATAACCAATAAATCCTATAAAGGCTATTAAAATTAATATTAATAATGTTTTTAAAAAAGTATATTTTTTTGATTTTTTATTTTTTATTTTTTCGTTTTTTTTCAACTTTTTCTCCTAAAATATTATAAAATTTTTATATGTTTAAGTATATCAAAATTATATAAAATTATCAATAAATTAAGCAAATAATATTAATATAATGTTGTGGTTGTACATTATATTAGTAATAATTGTATTATTTATTGCACTTACGATATTATTCATGTCTATAATTGGTGATGTAATTGCAATTAATGCAAGCAAACCATATATTAATATAAAACCTCTTAACAATCCATATAATAGGCCACCAGCTTCATTTAATTGTTTTATTAAAGGTAGTTTTGCAATTAAATCGCCTAAAAATCTAAATAGAAGTAAAATAAGTTTTGATATTACAAAAACTATAATCATGCAGCTAACATTAATAATTGTTTTGGATATTCCGTCTGCGATAGTATTTGTTGTGGCATTTTTAATGTTATTATAATAATTTGATACAATATTTTTTGTTTCTTCATCAGTAGTTTCAGGGGAATCTAGTCTCTCAGAAATATTTTGTTCTATATAGTCATCAATAGGAGTATATTCTATAATAAAATTTGAAACAGGCTTATAAAGTATTACTGAAAGAGCGATTGCTAGTATAAAACTAATTAATCCAAATGCTACTTTTATTAATCCTTTTTTATAACCAATAAATGTTGATAAAGCAATAATTGCAAGTATAATTAAATCAAGTAAATAGTTCATATAGCCCTCCTTAAATTTCTACAATTTTAATTTTATCTTTATAAATTATTCCAGCCACAGAATCACCTAATATAATATTACTTATTTCATTATATGAATCATATTTTTTAATAAGCCATCCGTTTAAACCTATAAAATGTATTTCAGAACCAGTATTTATAGCAATTTTTTGTTCGTTAGAATAAATAGATTTAATACTTCCTTTAAATTCATAAACATTTTTTGAGTTGTTTTGTGGGTTTAAGATATTAATATATGAAGTATTAGTGAAATTTGAATAATTATTATAAGTATAAAGTAAATTATTTTTTAAATTAATATCCATAAATTCATAGTTATTTTCTATTTTCATTATTTGTTCATCAACAGAGTCTGCAATGTTTAATAAATAGATATTTTCATTTGTTAAACAAAGCAAATTATTTTTATCTTGATATTTAATATTTGTAAGCAGTTCATTTCCATTAAAATTATATGTATATATAACAGAGTTTGTAGGATCTGTTTTTGCTTTTTCTATTGAAATATTTTTGACCATAGATTTTATAATAGATCCGGAATAGTCGATTTCTGCAATAGATAAATACTTGTTATCATTTGATATTTCTGCTGATAAAGCTAAATTGCTAGAAATATAAGTTTTAAATAATTCCTTTCCCTTAGCATCAAAAGACACTACAATTGATTTATAACTTGTACCTGATACTATTACAGAAATATACCCATTTTTATTAACAGATATTTTAGAAATTTTTCCTTCCAAAGAATTTTGCCATACTATATTTGTACCTGAGACCAGATATAAATTACTTCCATTATTTTCGGCTATTGCTAAAAATTTATTTTTACTTGCAAATATAGGTGAAGAAATATTTATATCATTTTCCGCAATACTTTCCCCAGAACTATTATAAGTATAAAGTGTTTTTTTATTTAATATAGTTATATATTTATCATAAGCATGAAAAAAGTAGTCTTCGTTTGAACTAATTTCAATTCCAGGTAATTTATCAGAATCGATTTCTTTTCTAAAAATATAAATATCTATAAATTTTCTAAAAGAAGGGCTAAAACAGTAAATTATGCTTGATAATAATATTAAAAAAATTATTGAGCATATAGCAATAAATATAGCAAACTTCTTTTTATTTAGTTTTTTTGTTGGAAAATTAATTACTGACATAAAGATCTCCTATAAATTAATTTATCTACAATATTTATATCAGTTTTATAGTATTTTTTCAAGACTTATCAAATAATATTAAAAATATTTGACCAAGGCCTAACAATCCAAAAAACGGATAGAAAAAGTTAATTAAAGACGAGAAAGAAAAAACACAAAATATAAAGGCAAATAATAAAAATATAATTAATTTAATTTTAAAATTATTTTTATTAAAATTATTAACAAATGAATAGCCAGAAGAAATCATTGTAGTAAAAATAGCAGATAAAATAATAAAAAAATATAAATAAGAAAATATCTTAATTGATGAATTAGAAACAAATAAAATTGGTAATTCTAAATCATAAACTAAATTATAAAAACTT
>JAZSPC010000004.1:0-21093 GCA_045537285.1 Clostridia bacterium | reverse complement strand
TATAAAAAATAAGGCTGATGAAGTTAGCCTTTATATAAATGTATATAAAACAGACCGATTAATAATATAAATCGAGTCTGTTTTTTGTGTGAAAAAATTGGAAAAAGAAAATGTCGAAAAATAATTGACAAAGAAAAATAGAAATAGTAAAATGTACATAAGAATGTACACAAAGGAGGATAAAAATGAAAAGTACAAAAACAAATAAAGGTATAACCTTAATAGCATTAATAATAACAATAGTAGTATTATTAATCTTAGCGGCAGTAGCAATATCAAGTATACAAGAAAATGGAATACTAGGATATGCACAAAATGCAGCAGACTCATGGAATAAAGCACTGCAAAATGAAGCAGGAATGTTAAATGGGTATTTAGATTATTTAAATCAACTAAATCAACAAACATGTTCAGTACACCAATTCACAGGCGGAGGATGGGATGATGAACTAGGAGTAGACGAAGATGGAGAGCCTTATGCAGGGTACCATCCAACAAAATGTACAGTATGTGGATTAATATGTGAACACGATGGTTTTAATGATTGGGATTTGAATGAAGTTTGGACTGCTAGTGATGATTTTACATGCTATCCTAGTTATTATTGCAAGACATGTGGTATGCAATTTGATAATGAAACCTCTATTGATGAGGACCATGAATATGAGAATGGAGTATGTTTAAAATGTAGTCACGAATGTGAGCATGACGACGGTAATAGGATATGGTTATCACGGTGAATCAAATGACGATGGAACTCATACACTGTATGCGGTTTGTGACTTGTGTGGGAAAGCAGGAACAGATGAAACAAAAAAATGTTATGGTGAACTAGATGATGAAGGTGTTTTTGTTTGCATAGAGTGCGGATGGGAATGCTCTCATGTGTGGGAAGATGGAATTTGTACTGCTTGTGATTATGAATGTGAACATCAAAACATAGAAACAGTGTATCGTAATGGGGGCAGTGGATGGCATGAATTTGACGAGGTTTGTCCAGATTGCAATTTCATAAATGAAGATGCTGGATATGATGACTGCGTAGACGACGATGAAGATGGATATTGCGATTACTGCAAGGCGGGACTATAACATATAATTATATAATATTAAATTTATAAATAAGAAGAACATAAATAATATTTATTTATGTTCTTTTATATTTTACATACAATATTTTCAATAAGTGATTAATAAAATAAAAGCCTCATTTCAATTTATTGGCATAAATCCCTTGAAATATAAAAAAAACGTGATATAATATACTAGCTAAATTATATATTTGAAAGGATGAATTAAATGAGCGTAAAAATTGAAAAAACAGAAAACAATAATGAATTAAAATTAGAATTCACAATTGAAGCAAAAAAATTTGATGAAGGAATGAAAAAGGTATATGCAAAAACCGCAAAATACATAAATATTCCAGGATTCAGAAAAGGAAAAGCACCAATGGCAGTGGTTGAAAAACACTATGGACCAGAAGTGTTCTACGAAGATACTTTTAATGAAATAGTACCAGAAGAATTTGAAAGAGAATTAAAAGAAAACAATATAGAAGCTGTAAGCAAACCAGATATTGAAGTAAAACAAATTGGTAAAGGACAAGACTTAATATTTACAGCGGTTGTTCAAACAAAACCAGAAGTAAAATTAGGTAAATATAAAGGTATACAAATAAAAAAAGTTGAGTATAATGTATCTGATGAAGATATAAATCATGAATTAGGACATATGCAAGAGAGAAATTCAAGATTAGTTAATGTAGAAGATAGACCAGTAGAAGAAGGAGATATCACAGTAATTGATTTTGAAGGATTTGTGAATAGCGTAGCTTTCGAAGGTGGAAAAGGAGAAAACTATGAATTAACAATAGGAAGCAAAACATTTATACCAGGATTTGAAGACCAAATAATTGGAATGAAAATTGATGAAGAAAGAGATATAAATGTTAAATTCCCAGAAGAATACTTCTCAGAAGAATTAAAAGGTAAAGATGCAGTGTTCAAAGTAAAATTACATGAAATAAAGAAAAAAGAATTACCAGAATTAAATGATGATTTTGCAAAAGATACTAGCGAATTCGATACACTAGACGAATTAAAAGCAAGTATCAAAGAAAAATTAGAACATGAAAACGAACATAAAGCAAAATATGAAATGGAAGACGAAGTTGTTAAAGCAGCTGTTGAAACTGTTGAAGTTGAAATACCATCAGGAATGGTAGAAACAGAAGTTGATAATATGGTAAAAGATATGGAAACAAGATTATCTTACCAAGGAGTTAGATTAGAACAATACTTACAAATGGTAGGAAAATCAATGGAAGATTTCAGAAAAGAACATGAAGAAAATGCAAAAACTTCTGTAAAAACAAGATTAACCTTAGAAGCAATTGTTAAAGCTGAAAATATAGAAGCATCAGAAGAAGATGTAAATAAAAAAGTAGAAGAAATGGCTGCAATGTATGGTAAAACAGCAGAAGAATTAAAAGCAAATGAACAATTTGTTACATATGTTAAAGATTCTATAAAAAATGAAGCAGTTGTTAAATTCTTATTAGATAATGCTAAAATTAAATAATTCGAAAGATAAATAAGTAAATTTTAGGAGGAAATAAAATGATAGATAATAGTTTAGTTCCTTATGTAATAGAACAAACAAGCAAAGGTGAAAGATCTTATGATATATTTTCTAGATTATTAAAAGATAGAATAATATTTTTAGCAGAAGATGTTAATCCTACTTCTGCAAGTTTAGTAGTTGCACAATTACTATTCTTAGAATCAGAAGATCCAGATAGAGAAATCCATCTATATATAAATAGCCCTGGTGGTTCAATCACAGATGGTATGGCAATAGTAGATACAATAAACTATATTAAATGTCCTGTATCTACAATATGTGTTGGATTAGCAGCAAGTATGGGAGCAGTACTTTTAGCTTCTGGAACAAAAGGTAAAAGATATGCTACACCAAATGCTGAAATATTAATTCACCAACCATTAATAGCAGGTGGCGGACTTTCAGGTCAAACAACTGAAATTAAAATACATGCAGACCATATGGTTAAAACAAGAGATAAGCTAAATAAAATATTAAGTGAAAGAACAGGTCAAGATTTAGCTACTATCGAAAAAGATACAGAAAGAGACAATTATATGACAGCAGAAGAAGCTTTAAAATATGGTTTAATTGATGGAA
Organism: Clostridia bacterium; assembly: GCA_045537285.1. Classification (GTDB taxonomy): domain Bacteria; phylum Bacillota; class Clostridia; order TANB77; family CAG-508; genus HGM13634. The sequence continues at coordinate 17,889 of JAZSPC010000004.1, read as the reverse complement.
TTATGGATAAAAGAATGTAAAACAAAAGAGAAACAAATAGAATAATTAAAGGGAGAAAATTATGTCAAAGAAAAAAGACACTCCTCAAAACGTAAAATGTTCGTTTTGTGGTAAATCTCAGGAAGCAGTTAATAGAATAGTTGCAGGACCGGGTGTATATATATGTGATGAATGTGTTAGTGTTTGTAAAAACATTATTGAAAATGACACATATGTAGAAGATGAATTTGGTTATACAATAGATGAACAAGAAAAATTGTTAAGCCCAAAAGAAATCAAAGATATATTAGATAAATATGTTATAGGTCAAGAAAATGCTAAAAAAACATTAGCTGTTGCTGTATATAATCATTATAAAAGAATTAATAATGAAGAAGAAAACAATGATGTAGAAATACAAAAAAGTAATGTACTTTTATTAGGACCAACAGGAAGTGGTAAAACACTTCTTGCGCAAACTCTTGCTAAAATATTAAATGTTCCATTTGCAATAGCAGATGCTACAACATTAACAGAAGCAGGTTATGTTGGAGAAGATGTTGAAAATATATTACTAAAACTTATTCAAGCAGCTGATTATGATATATCACTTGCTGAAAAAGGAATTATATATATAGATGAGATAGATAAGATTACAAGAAAATCTGAAAATCCATCTATAACAAGAGATGTAAGTGGTGAAGGTGTTCAACAAGCATTATTAAAAATAATAGAAGGAACAACTGCATCAGTTCCACCACAAGGAGGAAGAAAGCACCCACATCAAGATTTCTTACAAATTAACACAGAAAATATATTATTTATCTGTGGAGGAGCTTTTGAAGGTTTAGATAAAATTATTAAAGATAGAGTTGGTAAAAAATCAATTGGTTTTGGAGCAAATATTGAAAGTAAAAAAGAAATAGATAAATACAAAATCTATGAACAAATTTTACCACAAGACTTATTAAAATTCGGTTTAATTCCAGAGTTTGTTGGAAGACTTCCAATTATAACGACATTAAAAGAATTAGATAGAGAAACTTTAATAAGAATAATAACAGAACCTAAAAATGCGTTATTAAAACAATATAAAAAATTAGTTAGTTATGATAATGTTGAACTTGAATTCGAAAAAGAAGCATTAGATGTAATAGTTGATAAAGCTATTCAAAGAAATACTGGTGCGAGAGGTTTAAGGTCAATTATAGAAGATATAATGAGAGATATTATGTTTGATATACCATCAAATCCTAATATTGAAAAATGTATCATAACCAAAGAAACAGTAGAAAATGGTGCTGAACCTACACTTGTAATAAATGAATTAAAACAAGAAAAGAAAACTACTGTAAAAAAGAAAAAAGTTATAACAGAAAATAAAGAAACGGCATAAATTTACAAGACGTTGGAAAATCAACGTCTTGTATTGTTTTAATTATTTGATGCTTGAAAAAACAAATTTATGTGATATAATATTAACATAATTTAGCCAAGGCTAGATTGTAGTAAATCGAGCATCAAAAAAATAAGGAGGCTATAATTATGGCACGGAAAGGATGTTTCGAAGTAACCAAATTGGAATTCAACTTTTATTCCACAAAAGATGAAGCGGGAAGAACAAAAATTGTATCTGATGCTATGGAAACATATTTAAGAAAATATGCATCAGGTACAAATTATGAAATTGCACATGAATTGCATGATCTTCTTGGTTCAGATGTACAGGTAACAGTTGAATTTTCCAAAAGCATATCATTAAACACTGTAAACAAGATTCTTTGCAAGATGGATGTGAAACACATAGACCATTTGGTATATAAACTGTTTAGCAAAGAAGTTATTATCAGTGTGGTAGGATGAAATTATCAAAAAAAGATGTTGAGATTTCCAACATCTTTTTCATTTAGTATATAATACTAATTAAGAAAATGTTTGAAGAATATTGAAAAATATGCTATAATTTATTTGTAAATATATTTTAGCTATAAAGAGGTGTTTTTATGAAAAAAGCAAACAAAGAAGTAATAGAAACTAATTTTTATAAAAAAATTAAATTAATAATAGAATCTCAATATAATGTAGAAGGAGTTATAAATCCAAGCAGGAAAAGCTCTACTAAAATAATATTTAAAGACAGAAATAAATTAATAAGTATGGTGAAAGATGCTATATTAGAATATGCACAAGAGAAAAATTTGGATGTACGTGAAGTTACAGAGTGTTTAATGGAAAATATCGATTTAGAAATGAAAATAACTCCATTATTTGAAGAGGAATATAAAGAAGTAAAGGATATAGTTTCAATTAAAGATGATGATGAAAGATAGAATGCTAGGTGAATCTAGCATTTTTTAATTGAAACTATTGCATTTTAAATAAAAACATGATAATATATTTACATATTAAAAACAAAAATAAAGACACGGTAAGTCCTATTTCCCTAAAAGAGAGCCGAACATTGGGTGTAAGTTTGGTAGGAAGAAATTTTACTTATTATCACTTTATTAGTTGCTTATTTGAAATCTTAGTAAAATAAGTCGTAAGTCTGCGTTAGAGATATTTAAGATGTATATTAATTTTAATATATAAATTAAGGTGGTACCGCGAAATTTGAACTCGTCCTTATACAGGGCGAGTTTTTTGTATATATGGTACTAGAAAGGAAGATATTTATGTGTGAAGAAAAGAAAGATTATGGAGCAACACTTAATTTGCCGAAAACAGAATTTCCAATGAGAGGCAATCTGCCGGAAAATGAACCTAAAATATTAGAAGGAATCTTTAATAATGGTTTATATGAAAAAATGTTAAAGAAAAATGAAGGGAAAGAGCCATTTGTATTACATGATGGACCACCATATGCAAATGGTGAAATACATATAGGTCATGCCTTAAATAAAATATTAAAAGACAGCATAGTGAGATACAAAAACTTACAAGGATATTACACACCATTTATACCAGGATATGATACACATGGTATGCCAACAGAAACAAAAGCAATACAAGCATTAGGATTAAAAAGAGATGAAATACCAGTAAGTCAATTTAGAGATACTTGTAAAAGTTTTAATCAAGACTATATAGTAAAACAAACAGAAGGGTTTAAAAGATTAGGTGTATTAGGAGATTGGGAACATCCATATATAACATACCAACCAGAAGTTGAAGCAAAACAAGTTGGTGTTTTTGCAGATATGTACAAAAAAGGGTATATATATAAAGGGTTAAAACCTGTATATTGGTGTACAGACTGTGAAACAGCATTAGCAGAAGCTGAAATAGAATACAAAGATTCTAAAAATACATCAGCATATGTTAAATTCCCAGTAGAAGATTCAAAAGGATTATTTGATAAAGAAAATACATTTTTCGTAATATGGACTACAACACCATGGACATTACCAGGAAACATGGGTATTACAATAGACCCTGAATTTGAATATGGGGTAGTTGAATACGAAAATGAAAAATATATAATGGCAAAAGAATTAGTTTCAAAAGTAATGGAAATGGCTGGTAAACCTGAATATAAAATAGTAAAAACATTCAAAGGTAAAGAATTAGAAGGTGTTCTATGTAACCATCCATTTTTACCAAGAACATCAAGAGTGGTAATGGGAAGCGATGATACAGTTGCAGTAGAATTAGAAACAGGTACAGGTGCTGTACATACTGCTCCTGGTTATGGTAAAGAAGACTATTTATGTGGTTTAAAAAACGGATTAGAAATAGTTGTTACAATAGATGAAAAAGGTCACCAAACAGAAGGTGCAGGACCATTTGCTGGAATGTTTTATGCTAAATCAGATAAAGCTATAATCGAATGGTTAGAAGAGCACGGATTGTTATTACACAAACAAGATCTAATGCACTCATACCCACATTGTTGGAGATGTAAAAAGCCAGTAATATATAGAGCAACAAATCAATGGTTTGCATCAGTTGATGGATTTAGAAAACAAACACTTGAAGCAATAAAAAGTGTAAAATGGATACCAGCTTGGGGAGAAGAAAGAATAACTAAGATGGTAGAAGAAAGAAATGACTGGTGTATATCAAGACAAAGAACTTGGGGTGTACCAATACCGATATTCTATTGTGATAAATGTGGCAAAGAATATGTAACAGACGAAAGTTTAGAAAAAGTACAAAAAATATTTGCCAAAAAAGGTTCAAATACTTGGTTTGATTTAGATGCAAAAGAATTAATGCCAGATGGATGTAAATGTAGTGAATGTGGAAGTACAGAATTTAAGAAGGAAACAGATATAATGGACGTATGGTTTGATTCTGGTTCTACACATGAATCAGTAGTTGCACAAAGAGGACTACCAGAAGCAAATCTATATTTAGAAGGAAGTGACCAATATAGAGGATGGTTCCAATCATCACTATTAACAGCTGTTGCAACAAAAGGAAAAGCACCATATAAAGAAGTATTAACACATGGTTATACAGTAGATGAGCAAGGAAGAAAAATGTCTAAGTCAATAGGAAATGTTATAGCACCACAAACTTTAATAAAAGAATTTGGTGTTGATATTGTAAGATTATGGGTATTATCTTCTGACTATAAATCTGATGTAAGTATTTCAACTAATATAATGAAACAAGTATCAGAAGTGTATAGAAAAATAAGAAACACAGCAAGATACATATTAGGAAATATAAGTGATTATAATGTAAATGAACCAGTTGCATATAAAGATTTAGAAGAATTAGATAAGTTTGCATTAATCAAATTAAATCACTTAATAGAAGAATGTACGAAAGCATTTGATGAATATGATTTTAATAAAGCATATCAAGCAATAAATACATTCTGTGTTGTAGATATGAGTAACTTCTATTTAGATATAATAAAAGATAGATTATATACAAGCAAAAAAGAAAGTACAAAAAGAAGAGCTGCACAATTTACAATGTATGAAATATTAAGCGCATTAGTTAGAATAATAGCTCCAATGACATGTTTTACAGCAGAAGAAATTTGGAAATATATGCCACATAAAGAAAATGAAAATCAAGAGAGTATAATGCTAGAATACTGGCCAAAAGTGAATCCAGCATATGAAAATAAAGAACTAGAAGAAAAATGGAACAGAATTATAAAAATAAAAGATGAAGCAGCAAAGGCATTAGAAGTTGCGAGAGCAGAAAAAGTTATAGGACATTCTTTAAATGCAAAAGTTATAATAAATGCAGATAAAGAAAACCACGAATTTTTAGCAGATAAAGAAGAATTACTACAAGAAGTATTTATAGTATCAGGCGTAGAAGTAAAAGAAGCAAAAGAATTTAGCGTAGAAGTAGCTGTTGCAGATGGAGAAAAATGTGAGAGATGTTGGATGTATTCTACAACTGTTGGAGAATACAAAGAAAATCCAACAATATGTCATAAATGTAGTGAAGCATTAAAATAGTAACTAAAAAGGGATTTATCCCTTTTTAGTATTTTAATTAAGAGAGGAAATTTCAAATGATACAAGTTTTAGTATTAATAATTTTAATTGCATTAAATGCATTTTTTGCAGCATCAGAGATGGCATTTATATCATTAAATGATGCAAAGATAGAGAAAGAATCAAAAAGTGGAAATAAAAAAGCAAAACAAATTCATAAAATGATGCAAGAACCAAGTAGATTCTTATCTACAATTCAAATAGGAATAACACTTGCAGGATTTTTATCAAGTGCTTTTGCATCAGAAAGTTTTGCAGATGATTTAGCTCCGATATTAAATAATTTAATGCCATTAGGAGTAAGTGCATGGAACACAATTTCAATTGTATTAATTACAATAATACTTTCATATTTTACATTAGTATTTGGTGAATTAGTACCCAAAAGAATCGCTATGAAGAACTCTGAGAAGGTCGCATACAGTGTTATTGGGATTATTAGGACAATTTCAATTATAACAGGACCATTTGTAAAATTTTTAACATTTTCAACTAACTTTATTTCTAAACTTTTTGGAGTATCTGCTCAGGATGAAGAGGTAGTTACAGAAGAAGAAATAAGAATGATGGTTGACGTAGGAGAAGAAAAAGGTGCAATAGAAGAAGAGGAAAAAGAACTAATTAATAATGTATTTGAATTTAATGATAAAGTTGTGTCAGAAGTTATGATACATAGAACTGAGATATTTGCAGTAGAAATGAAAAACAATATATCAGACATTTTGGCTCAAATAGATGATTTTAAGTATAGTAGAATTCCAGTATATGACGAGAGTATTGATGATATTAAAGGTATACTTTATACTAAAGATTTGTTAAAATTTTTTAAAAAACAAAAAGATGGTAAAGTAAAAAATATAATGAGAAAGCCATATTTTGTTTCTGAAAATAAGCCTATCAATGACTTGTTTAAAGATTTACAAAGAAATAAAATGCATATGGCAATTGTGCTTGATGAATACGGCGGAACATCTGGAATTATTACAATGGAAGATATTTTAGAAGAATTAGTTGGAAATATTTTTGATGAATATGATGATGTAGAATTAGATTATGAAAAGATAGATGAAAATACTTTTATCATAAATGGAAATGTTTCTATATATGCTACTAAGAAGATATTAGAAATAGAGATACCAGATGGCGAATATGATACTTTGTCAGGATATTTAATAGAATTGTTAGGAAGAATTCCAGGGGATAATGAAAATCCAGTAATAGAAACAGAAAAAGTAACATATAGAATAGAAGAATATGAAGATAAAAGAATTATAAAAGTTAAAGCATGTAAAAATAAAGCAGTAGAAATAAAAGAAGAAAATAATTAATATAATGTTTATTGGGGGAAATAATGGGAATAATAGAGCTAATAATTCTAAGTGTTGGGCTAGCAACGGATGCTTTTGCAGTTGCTGTTTGTAAAGGGTTATCAATGCCTAAAATGAATTGGAAAAAAGCTTGTATTATAGCTGCGTATTTTGGAGTATTCCAAGCATTAATGCCATTTATAGGTTATATATTAGGAATTAATTTTCAAGAAAAAATACAAAGTATAGATCACTGGATTGCTTTTGTATTATTAGGAATAATAGGCATGAATATGTTAAAAGAAGCAATCTCAAAGGAAACGGAAATTGCAAATGACAGTATTAAATTTAAAGATATGCTAATATTAGCAGTAGCAACCAGTATTGACGCATTAGCTGTTGGAATAACTTTTGCGTTTTTGAAAGTAGATGTATGGTTAGCAATTAGTTTAATTGGAATAATAACTTTTGCAATATCAATAGTTGGTGTAAAGATAGGCAATGTATTTGGATGCAAATATGAGAAAAAGGCAGAATTTGCAGGAGGATTAATTTTAATTATATTAGGTGCAAAAATTTTGTTAGAGCATTTAGATATATTATAAGAAGCGAAAATAATATGAATAAATAGAGTAAAAAAAGTAGAAATTAATAAAAAGATTTCTACTTTTTATTTTATAATGCAGGTGATTTATGAAAAAAATAATTAATAAATTTAATTTTATAATAGAAAACATAAATACAAATCGTATAGATGAACACGCAGCAGCTTGTTCTTATTATACAATTCTTTCATTTATTCCACTAATAATACTTATTTTAACACTAGCTCAATATTTGGGGATAAATGAAGAATTCTTTATATATATTCTTGAAGGAATTGCCCCAAGCAATATTTTGAATGAAGCAATTATTAGTATTGTTAAAGAAACTTATTCAAAATCTATAAGTACAATTACAATATCGGCAATATTTACTTTATGGTCAGCAGGAAAAGGTTTTTTTGCACTATGTAAAGGACTAAGTGTTATATATGAAGCAAAAAATGAAACTAAAAATTATATATGGTTTAGATTAAGAGCCTTAATATCTACCATCGTATTTATTATTGCAATAGTGTTAACACTTTTATTATTGGTTTTTGGGAACATGATTAATATATTTTTACAACAAAGATTTAATATATTTAGTACGGTAATTAATATTTTATTAAAAAGTAAAATATTAATAAGTATAATTTCATTAACAATAATACTGACATTTGTTTATAGATTTATACCAAAACATCATTATAAATTAAGGAGCCAAATACTAGGAGCATTATTTGCGGCAGTAGCTTGTAATATAGTATCAATATTTTACTCAATATATGTAGAAGTTTTTACAGGATTTTCCTTAATGTATGGAAGCCTTACAACAGTTGTTTTAGCAATGTTGTGGATATATGCGTGTATGTATAGCATTTTGATAGGTGCAATGATTAACAAAATAATTGCGAAAAATGTCGGAAATATAATTTAAATTTTTGTAAAAATATATTGACTTTTTGGATACTATATATTAAACTGATTTTAATTTGAGGGAGCTAACTTTTTTAGAAAGGAGAGTGCTCAAAATGGAAGAAATTAAACAAAAAATTGATTTAGTATTAGAATCCCAAATATTAGTTCAATCATCAGTAATAAAATTAAGTCATAAAATTGATGCATTAGATGAAAAGTTTGAGAAGAAGTTCGAAGAGACAAATCAAAGAATTAATGATTTGAAAGAAGATATTGATGAAGATGCGAAAGATATTGCTGATATGTTTAATACTGTTTTTCGACACATTCCAGCATAATTAAAATGATATTAAGATAGGTTATATAAACCTATCTTTTATTATATCTTGCAAATTAACATAAAATATGATATTATATAAGATGGATTAAAATATGGGGGAATATATATATGAGTAGAGTCAGTAAAATGAGTCTAAAACAAATATTAAAAGAAGTATATTTATTGGTAAGAAATGATGATATTATACATTTTTGTAATAATATACAAGTTGTTGAGGAATACTTAGAAAAATTTAGTGATAGCCAGGGAAAAAAAGAAGAAATAGAAAAATTTTTAATAGAAAATGAAGAGTATATAGATAAAGAAAAATTTGTATTATTAATGGTTTTAAATTATAGAGAGAATATAAAACTTATAGAGCAACAAATAGATATATTAAAAAAACAATACTTTACTATGGCTTCAAAAGATTTTTTTGAAAAGTCATCAACATATCATATTCAGTTACATGAACAAAAGCCTAATTATGAAAAAGCTAAAAAATTAGCAAAAGGTATAAATAAGGTATTGATATATTACTATTATAATGAAGAACAAGAAAAATTTAAGCTTGATGTTGTAGATTCAAAGGAGCTTTTAGAAGGAATTAAAATAAGCAGCAGTAAAGCACAAAAAAGATTTGATGAAGTAGATTCAAATTTTAAAGATAAAGATACAGATGAGTTAGGTTTAGAATATGTGTTACAATCTATAATCTTAACAGATTTTTCAAATATCTTTGTCGATGAACAATTTGGTGATTATGTTAGAACGATGATACTGGAAAATGCAGTATTAGAAACAGGGATTAAAGCAAATGAATTAGAAGTTTTAAGAAACATAGAAGATGATTCAGAATATAGACAGCTTGTAGAAAATGTGGATTTTGAAAATTTATTACCAAGTATAAAAGATACTCTAAGAGAATATGCACAGTATCTTGATATGGATAAATTATTATTGGTTTCAGCTTATAGATTTGAAGAAGGTCTAGAAGGACGATATATAGAAGATGAGAGGTGCCTTAGTGTAAAAGAAATACTGCAAGGAATACTGGCTAATATAAAATCAAACAATGCAGAGATTATTTGTGAGCTGCAAAAGAATACAGATGATGAATATGAGATGGAAAAAATAAAATATTCTGTTAAAGATATAAGAAGATGTATATCTCAATTTACTGAACACACATTTTTATCTAGAAAACAAATTGAAAATTATAGAGAAAGAGTTAATAATAAAGAAATAAACCTATGCGATATAGACAGTGAATATATAGATATAATTTTTTCACAAAAAGATTTACAAGAAATAACTACATTATCAGTAGATAACTTAATATATGTATATCAAAGATACAATTTGGATGTATCTAAAATTATTGAATTATACAATTTAAAAGAGATTTCTTTGGAAGATATAAGGATAATAAAAGGGGAAATAGATTTATCTAATAGTATAAGTTTTGAAGACTTAATTTTATATTATCAACAAGTAAAAGATAATTTACAAGATGAGGAAATTGCCAACAGATATAAGAATTATTTGCAATTATATAAAGAATTATTTATTACTGATAAAGATAAAGAAACATTAGAATTAGATTCGAACATTATAATGCAAAAAATTATAGAAACTTTTGAAGGTAAACAATATAATGAAGCAGTTAAGGAATTTTATAAAGAAAGAATAATTACCTTAAATGCTATTTCGGAATGGAGTAATCAGAGTTTATTAATAGAACTATTTAATGAGGGATTAATAAATTTAGAAGAGGTAACTAAATTAGTAAAAGAAGAAAAACTATCTGTGGAACACTTAAATAAAATTTATTTTAATTTGGTAAATGCCCCAAATATAGAATATGATGAAAGATTAAGATTAATTAAAAATGGTTATGTACTTGAAAAAGATATATTTGATTTATATAGAAGAAATCTTATATTTGAAAAAGATTTAACACAATTAGCGAGTGACGGAATTGTTAGAAGTGATGAGGCTAGGAGAGTAATAAATAGCAGAACAATGAGGGAGTTAGAAAGAAATTCTGCTATAAGATTAACAGGGTTAAATAGCTTAACTAAAAAGAATAGTGATATATATAGTTATGGATATGGTTCAATTGGTACGGAGGCAAGTACAAGGCAAACCGGAAAATTTATAATAGATCCAAATGAGCGTGAAAGGTTTATAAGAATGCTAAATGCATATAAAGCAAATACGGATTTAGCTAGTGATAGCCCTTTTTATAACTATGAATTTTATGTAATACCAGATGAAACAGGAACAATTGGCTTAAACAGTGTTGTTATTGCAGAAAGATATTATGAAGATAAGGATACTGAGCTTAGATTCGCTATGAACAATGCTACATATTTCTTTAAATATAAGGATTTAATGGTGTTAGGTAATTTGAGAAAAAGTGAAATGACAAAAGAAAGAGAAAATATAGTATTTACAGCTAATCACGTTATAGCAAATGACAAAAGAGAAGGACGTTGGGCAACTAGTGTTATATCTTGTGTTGCAAAAACAATGCTATCATCTGATTTAAAAGAATATAGTAAGGCGAATAGAAGAAGAATAATACAACAAAAATTATCAGAGATTTATACTACACAACAACTTATAGATATATTAACAATGGTTTCGGATATAGATTTAGGAGAATATATATGTGAAATTGAAGATCCGGAGGTAAAAACAAGCAGAAAGTCATTACATGGATATAAGAGATATGATGGTAGTGCTAGATAACAGAAAAGAGTGGAAGTAAAAATATTACTTTCACTTTTTATTTGACTAAACATTAATAGTTGTAATATAATTTGTGATGATAAAGAATATATAATAAGAAATGGAGCAGAATATGAAAGAACAATTTTTAGATTTATTAAAAAGTGTGCAAAGAGAAGGAGTCGAAGATTTAATAAAATTTATAGAGAGTACAGATTTTTTTAAAGCACCTGCGAGTACAAGATTCCATGGGGATTTTGAGGGCGGATTATTACAACATAGTATGAAGGTTTATGAAATATTAAAAGAAAAGATAAAAAATGCACCAGTTCCAATAAATGTTTCAGAAGACACTATAAAAATAGTCGCATTATTACATGATATATGCAAAGTAAATTTCTATAAAGTAGATTATAGAAATGCAAAAAATGAATTAGGAGTATGGGAAAAAGTTCCATATTATACAGTAGAGGATACAATACCATATGGACATGGTGAAAAATCTGTAATGATGATTACGGAATACATGAAACTTACAGTAGAAGAAAAATATGCAATAAGGTGGCATATGGGACTATCAGAACCCAAAGAGCTATATGGTACAATGAGCATAGCTTTTAGTAAATATCCATTAGCTTTAATGCTGTTTGAAGCAGATTTAGAAGCAACATATTTGTTTGATATATAGGAGGAAATATGAAACAAGAAAAATCATGTGGATGTATAATAATAAATGATAAAAAAGAGGTTTTACTAGTTCACCATAATAAAGGTCATTGGGATTTTCCAAAAGGCCATGTTGAAGAAGGCGAAACAGAAGTTGAAACTGCAATAAGAGAAGTTAAAGAAGAAACTAATATTGATGTTGAAGTGAATGAAAATTATAGATACACAACTGAGTATAGTCCACAAGAAGATGTAATGAAAGAAGTTGTATATTTTCTAGCAAAAAATATTAATGATAAAAGAAATGCACAATTAGAAGAAGTTAGTGAAGTTAAGTGGTTTAAATTAGATGATGCAGTAGAGAAGATAACCTATAATACTTCAAAAGAAATATTATTAAGGCTAAAAAAAGATTTACAAAAATAGTAGATAAAAATTATCATAAAATAATAACTTGCATAATATAATTCTTAATGTTATAATGCAATAGTTAGCATTTAACAAAAGCAAAAAGAAAGGATGAAATAATATGAAAATATGTGTATATGGAGCAGCTAGTAGCTTAATTGATAGAAGCTTTATTGAAGTTGGGGAAGATTTAGGAAGAAAAATGGTAGAGCGTGGACACGGACTAGTTTTTGGTGCTGGAAGAAGCGGAATGATGGGAGCGCCTGCAAGAGGAGTTCATGAAAAAGGTGGATATATATTAGGAATAGTACCAAAATTTTTTGAAGAAAACAATCCAGAAGTATCTTTTGAATATTGCACAGAAATGATTTATACAGAAACAATGAGAGAGAGAAAAAGACTTTTGGATGAAAGTTCAGATGCATTTATTGTTTCACCAGGTGGAATAGGTACATTTGATGAGTTCTTTGAGATACTAACACTAAAACAATTAGGAAGACATAATAAAGCAATAGTAATATTAAACATTGATGGTTACTATGATAATATGCTAAAAATGATGGAGGTATCAATAGATAAAAAATTCATCACAACAGACTGTGTAGAATTATATAAAGTTGTAGATAATGTTGAAGATGCATTAGATTATTTAGAAAACTATGATCCAACAGATATAGATTTAAGTAAAGTGAAAATAAGATAATATAAAATACCAAATATGAAAAGCATATTTGGTATTTTGTCGTTTATGTACTAATTTTTGCAAATAATCTTGTATAAAAAACAAAGATATTATATAATATAATTGAGGTGTTACGAATGAAATATTTTGAAGATTCTAGAATAGTAAGTATACAAGATTTGTATAAGGTAGTTAATGAAGAAGGACAAAGAATATATTCAGACAACTTATTACAAAAAATACAAAGTGGAGATTTCAATTTTTTAAATGAAATAAATCTAGAAGATAGAAATAATAGATACTTTATGGAGCCAATACTATTTGCAGTTAAAAATAGCGAGTTTGGTACTTATGAAGTATTCAAATATTATGGAGAAGAATTGCAAAAAAACGATTTAACGATAGCAACAGAGATTGTTATAAATGAACCAGAAGTATTAGAAGATACAGTTATTACAGATAATCCAACACTAGTACTACACTTTGCAAAAATTAATCCAGACATTACATTATACATTTCAGAAGATTTAAAAAGTAATGGCGAATTTATAGAAGATCTTTGCGAAACAGGTAATAAAGAAGCTATAAGTAATGTTATTGAACAATGTAATATATCAGAAGTTATTCAAGATAACCCTGATCTTGCAAGTAATATTGAATTTATGAGAGAAGCAGTAAAAGAAGATTCTAATTCATTAAAATATGCAGACGAGAGTTTGAAAAATAGTTATGAATTTATAAAAGAAACTTCTATGGAAAATAAAGAAGTAATAAATTATGTAGTCTTAAATACAGATGAATTTAGTAGAGAAGCATTAGAAGGTGCAAGAGAATCATTAGAATCACATTTTATAGCTGATGCAGTAGAAGAGGTTGAAGAGACTAGAAAGAATATAAAAGAAGAAAGTAAAGCAACAGATGAAGAAGTAATAAAAAAGGAAAAAGAATTATATTATGTTCAGAAGGCAATTAAAAGATTTAGAGAATTGCCAGAAGAAAAGAAGCCAAGATATGCACACTTAGCTTTACAAATGTGCAAAAATATGGATGAAAGATATAGAACTGAATTAGAAAAATATGAAACATTATATTTAGCTGCACAAGAAAAAGAAAAAACAGAAAAGGTAAAAGGTGAAAGCAATAGTTTAGAAGTTACACCAAAACAGATAGAAGAAAAAGCAAGTAATGCTAGAATATCTGAAATAAATGTAGTAACCAAAGAAATAAGGGAAGAATATATTAGCCAAACAAAAGAAGAAAAGAAAGAGGTATCAGATCATGATAGGGGAACTGACAAATAGAAAACATAAAGAAGCATATGTTGAAGTGCTAGAAGTATTAAAATATATGGATTTTAAATATGTAGAAAAAATACCAGTAAAATTAAGAAAGTTTTTTTATGATAATGCTTCAAAACAATATAAATTTGAATTAGACCAAAGTATACCGTTTAGTGAACAAGAGCTAAGCGAAATTACTATTAATATTTTAGCCATGCTTAACTATAATTATTGGTGCGAAGATGAAGAACATAAAAAATATTTGTTAAATAAATACAATGAAAACGAAATCAAATACCAAAAAATGTTGATGGAGAGATATAGTGCAGACAATTTATTTAAAAGAGAAGAGAAAAATATAAGTAGTGTTCCTCAAAAATATGAAGAAGATAAGTGGTATGATAAAGTGATACAATTTATAAAGAAAATATTTAATAGGGAATAAAATATTAAAAGAAAGAATTGGAAAAAATTCTTTCTTTTTAATTGACTTTATAACTTAAATTGAATATATTATTAATTAGAATACTAAAAGTAAAGAAGAGGTAGCTGTATTGAAAAGTTATAGATTTATATTGCGAGGATTACATTGTCCTAATTGTGCAAAAAAAATTGAAGAAAAAGTGGCAAGTACAGAAGAATATAAAAATGTTATAGTTAATTTTTCTACACTTACATTATTATTTAAAACAGATAAAGAAAAAGGTGTAGAAGAAGAAATTGAAAAAATTGTAAAGAGTATAGAACCAGATATAAAATTAGTTTCAAATAATGAAAAAGATATACAAGAAGTCCAAAGAGATAATAAAGATATAATAAGATTAATAGTTGGTATATTAATATATTTGACTGGCGCAATGCTAAAATTACAAGAGTTGCTATTAATAATACTAACCATAATATCAGTTATAGTTTTAACAATAAAAACCTTAAAAAAAGCATTCAAACAATTAAAAAATAAAATATTAGATGAAAATTCATTGATAATAATATCTGTTGTTGGTGCTTGCTTAGTAGGCCAAACTATGGAAGGAATAATGGTTATTACCCTATATGAGATAGGAAAGATATTAGAAGCAAGAGCGGTAAACAAGACACGTAAATCTATATCAAGTCTAATGGATATTAAACCACAGTATGCAAATATTAAAATTGAAGAAGATGTAAAACAAATTTTACCAGAACATGTTAAAGTAGGAGATATTATTGTTGTAAAATCAGGAGAAAAAATACCATTAGATGGAGAAGTAATAAATGGAACAGCAAGTATCAATAATTCTGCACTAACAGGTGAAAGTAGATTGATATCTGTAAAAATGGGCGACAAAGTTTTATCTGGTGGAATAAATAATGATGGTCTAATAGAAGTAAGAGTAGAAAAAACATACGAAGATAGTACGGTTAGCCAAATATTAAATTTAGTAGAAAATGCAACAGATAAGAAAGCCAAAACAGAAACAATGGTAAGTAAAATGGCAAGAGTATATACTCCAACAGTATTTATACTAGCAATACTAGTTGCAGTGTTTATGCCTCTAATATTTAACAATGTAACATATTCGCAAAGTGTATATAAAGCACTAACTTTTTTGGTAATATCATGCCCATGTTCTATCGCGATATCAGTTCCACTTAGCTATTTTAGTGGAATAGGTAAGTCATCTAAATCTGGAATTCTAGTAAAAGGAAGCGACTATTTAGATGGACTAAAAGATATTAATAAAATAATATTTGATAAAACAGGTACAATTACAACAGGAAATTTTAATGTAAGTAAGATAATATCTTTAAATAGTAATTATTCCGAAGACGATATACTAGAATATTTTGCCAAAGGTGAAAGTTTTTCAAACCATCCAATTGCAAAATCTATAATTAAAAAATATGGAAAAGAAATAGATGAAAGTGGAATAGAAGAATATAAAGAGATTGCAGGAAAAGGAATTGAATATAAATTAGAAGGAAAATATATAAAAATAGGAAATAAAAGCTTTGCAGGAAGTAAGGGAAGGAAAGAAAATACTGGAACAAATCTATATTTAAATATAGAAGGAGAAGTAGTAGGAAGTATAGTTTTATTAGATGAATTAAAACTAGATGCAAAACAAACAATTGTAAGTCTAAATAAACTTGGAATTATTACAAAAATGTTTACAGGTGATTCGAAAGAAATTGCAGAAGAAATTGCGAAACAAGTTGGA
The DNA here is from genome assembly GCA_045537285.1 of Clostridia bacterium. GTDB lineage: Bacteria > Bacillota > Clostridia > TANB77 > CAG-508 > HGM13634. The sequence continues at coordinate 1,341 of JAZSPC010000004.1, read as the reverse complement.
ATAACAGAAGTAAAATGTGAAATGTTACCACAAGATAAATATACAAAATTAGAAGAAGAACTTGAAAATAACAAAAAAGGTAAAAAAGTTGCTTTTGTTGGAGATGGAATAAATGATAGCCCAGTTCTTGCAAGAGCAGATATAGGAATATCAATGGGTGGTGTTGGTTCAAGCTCAGCAATAGAAGCATCAGATGTGGTTATTATGACAGATGAACTATTGAAAATATTAGAAGGAATACAAATATCTAAGAAAACAAATAGAGTTATAAAACAGAACTTAATATTTGCAATAGGTACCAAGATTGCAGTTTTACTACTAAGCATATTAGGCGTAGCTAGTATGTGGCAAGCAGTATTTGCAGATGTTGGAACAACTTTAATTACAATTTTAAATACAATTAGAATATTAAAATAGATTGACACATATAATAAATTTTGATATATTTAATTGCGAGAAACATACAATTCAAATAAATTTAGGAGGGTACTATGGAATTAAAAGGTTCAAAAACAGAAAAAAATTTAATGGAAGCTTTTGCAGGAGAATCACAAGCAAGAAATAAATACACATATTTTGCAAGCAAAGCAAAAAAAGAAGGATATGAGCAAATTGCTGCTATATTCCAAGAAACAGCTGATAACGAAAAAGAACATGCAAAATTATGGTTTAAATTATTACATGGTGGAGAAGTTCCAACAACTGCTGAAAACTTAAAGGCAGCAGCAGAAGGTGAAAACTATGAATGGACAGATATGTATGACAGAATGGCCAAAGAAGCAAAAGAAGAAGGATTTGACCATATAGCATTCCTTTTTGAACAAGTTGGAAAAATAGAAAAAGAACATGAAGAAAGATATAAAAAATTATTAGGAAACATAGAAGAAGGATTAGTATTTTCAAGAGATGGAGATACAATTTGGAAATGCAGAAACTGTGGACATATAGTAATAGGTAAAAAGGCGCCAGAAGTTTGTCCGGTTTGTGTTCACGCAAAAGCTTTTTTTGAGATTAAAGCTGAGAATTATTAATAGGAGGTATCTATATGAAATATAGATGTTTAGCATGTGGATACATTTATGATGACAATGTAGAAACTATAAAATTTGAAGAATTTCCAGAAGATTGGACTTGTCCTCTATGTGGAGTTGGAAAAGATATGTTTGAAAAAGTGGAAGAATAGAAAAAAGTAGGAAGTAATGAAGTGAACCCCATTTTGTTCACAAATAAAAAAGAGTATTATGATAAAATAACACTTATCGAAAGGTAGGTGTTATTTTTATGGGAAAACATTATTCAGAAAATTTTAAGCAAAAGCTTGTGAATGAATATAAGTCAGGG
>JAZSPC010000001.1:0-11682 GCA_045537285.1 Clostridia bacterium | reverse complement strand
TAGATGTTAAAACATCTTCTTTTACTAATCTTTCATTTAATAGAATAGCATCCTCGTAGTTATAACCTTCCCAAGTAGCGAAAGCAATAAGTAAGTTTTTACCTAAAGCCATTTCACCTTTGTCTGTAGCAGGTCCGTCAGCTATAACGTCTCCACGTTTAACAACTTCTCCTTCTTTAACAATTGGTCTTTGGTTAATACATGTACTACCATTTGTTCTTTTAAATTTTCTTAATACATATGTTCTTTTTTGACCTAGTTCGTTTTTAACAACAACTTTGTCACCTTCAACAGTTTCTACAATTCCGTTTTCTTCAGCTAGAACCATAACTCCTGAATCTTTAGCAGCTTTGTATTCTATACCAGTTCCAACCATTGGAGAATCTGTAATCATTAATGGAACAGCTTGACGTTGCATGTTTGATCCCATTAATGCACGGTTAGCGTCGTCATGCTCTAAGAAGGGTATCATAGCAGCACCAACAGAAACTAATTGTTTTGGAGAAACGTCGATATAATCAACTTTTTCTTTTTCAATTTCTTTAATTTCTGCACGATCTCTAACTCTAACTCTTTTATTTTTTAAACATCCATTTTCATCTAATTCCTCTGATGCTTGACAAATAATATATTGGTCTTCTTCATCAGCTGTCATATATTTAACTTCATCAGTGATTCTGCATGTTCCTTTTTCAATTTTTCTATATGGAGTTTCAATAAATCCATATTCATTTATAATAGCAAATGTTGAAAGTGCTGAGATTAATCCGATGTTTGGACCTTCAGGAGATTCAATTGGACATAATCTACCATAGTGAGTATAGTGAATATCACGAACCTCAAAACCAGCTCTTTCTCTTGATAAACCACCAGGTCCTAATGCAGAAATTCTTCTTTTATGAGTTAATTCTGATAGTGGGTTAGTTTGATCCATAAATTGAGATAATTGAGAACTTCCAAAGAATTCTCTAATTGATGATGTAATTGGTTTTGTGTTAATTAATGTTTGTGGTGTTACAACATCTAAATCTTGTATTGTCATTCTTTCACGAACAACTCTTTCTAATCTTCTTAAACCTATTCTGAATTGGTTTTGTAGTAATTCACCAACACATCTTACACGTCTGTTTCCTAAGTGGTCGATATCATCTACTTTTCCTAAACCGTGGTCTAAGTTAAATATGTAGTTGATTGATGCTATTATGTCTTCGTTTGTAATGTGTTTTGGAACTAATTCTTCCATTCTTTCAACAATTACTTTTAATAAGTCTTTTGAATCTGTTGTATCTATGATATTTTTTAATACTTCGTAGTTAACTTCTTCTTTTATAACTACATCTTTGAAGTCTATATCTAAAACAGAATGTATATCTACTGTTCCATTTCCTATAATTCTAACTTTTTGATCATTTACAACAACATCTACGATATTAATTCCTGAATTTTGGATTTGTTTTGCAACATCAGCTGTAATAGTAGCATCTTTTTCTACTAAAACTTCTCCTGTTTCAGGATTTATAATATCTGCAAATGAAACTTGGTTTGTTATTCTTGTTGCTAATGATAATTTTTGATTGAATTTGTATCTACCAACTCTTGCTAAATCATATCTTCTAGGATCAAATAATAATCCACTAAACAGATTTCTTGCAGCATCTGCTGTTGGTAATTCCCCTGGTCTTAATTTTTTGTAAATTTCAATTAAAGCTTCGTCTTGTGACTTAATTGTATCTTTTGCAAATGTTGCTTTTAATTTTCTTTCTTCTCCAAATAATTCTGTTATTTGTTCGTCTGTAACTAAACCTATTGCTCTTAATAATGCTGTAACTGGTATTTTTCTTGTTCTATCAACTCTTGCATAACATACGTCATTTGCATCTGTTTCATATTCTAACCATGCACCACGTATTGGCATTACTGTTGATGTGAATAATTTTTTACCTGTTTTGTCATATGTAAAAGCATAGTAACATCCTGGTGAACGTACTAATTGGCTTACTACAACCCTTTCTGCACCATTTATAACAAAAGTACCTGTATCTGTCATAAGTGGAAAATCTCCAAGGTAAATTTCTTGTTCTTTAATTTCTCCTGTTTCTTTGTTGATTAATCTTACTTTAACATGTAATCTTGTTGCATATGTTGCATCTCTTTCTTTGGCTTCTTCCAAAGAATATTTTGTTGTGTCTTCCATGTAGTAATCAAAGAATTCTAATATTAGGTTTCCTGAATAGTCGATTATAGGTGAAATATCTTTTAATACTTCTCCCAAACCTTCTTTTACAAACCAGTCATAAGAATCTTTTTGGACTTTAATAAGATTTGGCATCTCTATTGAGTCCTCTGTTTTTGCGAACGTTTTACGTACGCACTTTTCGTGTTTGATATCTTTTACCAAACTAATCACTCCCTGTTTATAAAATATTAGCAGGTAGAGTTTGCTATATAAAAGTCCTTCTTATATTACAAGGTATTTAAATAGTCTTTTGGGCCCTGCCTTTCTTCCCGTAAGGCTACATACACTTTCTTGCAATTAATTCCTCTTTTATATTAACTTTTAAAAGGCAACAAAAAAGCAGGCTGATAAACTCTCTTTTTTATCAACTTACTCTAGATTATATATCTATTCTTAAAAAACTTTTTGCGCAACTAGTTTTTTAATCTTAATCACCCTTCTCTTTTACAATAGAAATATTATATTATTTTTATTAAAGCTTGTCAATACTTTTTTAGCAATTTTTTAATTAATTTTCTGATTTCCGTAAGGTTTAGTGAAAATTTAAAATTATATTTTGAGAATATTTTTTGTAAAAGTTGAATATAATGAATAAAAAAGGGTTGACATTTTTATTTTTTCGTACTATAATTAAGTTCGTTCATACATCGCGGGGTGGAGCAGTTGGCAGCTCGTCGGGCTCATAACCCGAAGGTCGGAGGTTCGAGTCCTCCCCCCGCAACCAAATTACAGCAAGCTATAAAGGCTTGCTATTTTTTATTTTTAACACCTACCACTCGGTCAAAAAATATTTTTTTGTTGAAATTTGTCTCCTTTTAATGTATAATAGTTGTACAAAATAATTGGAGGATGTTTATTTATGTTTGGATTTAGATCAGATGGAAGAAAAATTAAAAGTATTCCACCTATTTTTAAGATTATCCCTCAGGTAATGAGAACAAGAGCGGATTCACAAGTTTATTATAGTTATGATATGCCAATAAGTGGTATGGATGAATATATCGCAAAAAAGGCAGAAGAAGGAATTAAAATTTCATATATGAATATCATTTATGCTGCTATGGTTAGACTTATTGCTCAAAGACCACAGCTTAATAGATTTATTATGAATTGTCAAACTTATGCAAGAAAAGATATTGAAATTTCACTTGCAATAAAGAAAAATTTAACTGATGATGGAGAAGAAACTACTTTAAAAATACCTTTTAAAGGGACTGAAAATATTTTTGAAGTAAAGGAAATATTAGATAAGACTATTGAAGAAAACAAAGACACTAATACAGAAAATGATACAGATATATTAGCTACTGCATTATCTTTAATTCCAAATTTTCTTTTAAAAATCATAGTTAGTTTTATAATGTTTTTAGATAACCATGGAATGCTTCCTAAATTTATAATAAAGGCAAGCCCATTCCACACAAGTGCATTTTTAACTAATGTTGCTTCACTTGGAATTGATGCAATTTTCCATCATTTATATAATTTTGGAACAACAGGATTATTCTTAGCAATGGGTAAAAAGAAAAAAGGATTCATTTATGATGATGAAACTATAAAAGAAGAAAAATGTATTTCATTAGCATTTGTTTGTGATGAAAGAATTTGTGACGGTTACTATTTTGCAAATTGTGTAAAAATGTTTAATAGATACTTGAAAAAGCCTGAACTTTTAGAAGAAAATATCGAAAAAGTTGAAGATGTTGAATAAAAATTTTTAGAATGAGAATTATTTCTCATTCTTTTTTATTTATGAAATTAATTAGTTCTAAAATAAACTTGTCTTTAATATTATTAAACAAATTTATTTTGGAGGTTTTACTATGAAAAACAAAAAACTTTTATATTTTATTATTGTTTTAGCCATTATTTTATTAATTTTAGGAATTTTATTTTTCTTTAAACCAGATAATTCTGTCAATACATTAAACCAACTTGCAGAATATACTCCTGCGCAAGAGTTCTCAGATGATGAAATAAGAAAAACTATTATCTCTTTATATTTCAAAAACATCGAAACCAATTCTTTAATAGCAGAAGCAAAAGCTATTGATGTAAAAGAATTATATCAAGACCCATATACATATTTAATTAATATGTTAATTTCAGGTCCTGAAAGTGAAAAATTAGAAAGTGCCATTCCAGAAGGAACAAAAGTTAATTCATGTTCATTAAAAGGAAATACCGTATATGTAGATTTGTCAAAAGAATTTGTAGATAATGCTCCGTCTGGCATTACTGAGGAAAGTATGGCTGTTTATTCCATTGTAAATACACTTACTGAACTAAATGAAGTAAGCGGTATTAAAATATTAATTAATGGTGAAGAAAACAAAACTTTTAATGATAATGCTATGTCTTTTAAAGATGTTTTTGTTAAGAATGATTAAAAGAGCTGAAAATGCTCTTTTTTATTTTAATATTTTATATAACTTTATTCCTTTAACAACTCTTTTCCAATTACATAAAAAAAATTCTATTTCTTTTAAAGATTTTAAAGTATTATCTTTTTTTATCAAAAATTTATTTTTCTTTTTTTCTCCTCTATCTAATTCTAAATAATTAATTTTATATGGTTCAATCACGCTATCATCTCCCAACATTGCTTTTTCCAAACATTTAGTATATAATATGTATAGTTTTTAATAAAGGGAACACGTATGGAAGTAATTTTAAAAGATAATGAAAGAATCGATGATTTACAATTAAATAATTTAAAAATAATTCAAGATAAAGATGGATTTTGTTTTGGAATAGACGCTGTTTTACTTTCTGATTTTGCAAAAGATATTCGTAACAATTCAAAAGTTTTAGATCTAGGAACTGGTACAGGAATTATTGGAACTTTACTTTGCACAAAAACTAATCTTTCAAAAATATATGGAGTTGATATTCAAAAAGATGTATGTGATATGGCATCTCGTAGCATTAAATTAAACAATTTAGAAGATAAGTTTGAAATTATTAATTCAAATATTAAAGATTTAAATAATATTTGGGAAGAAAATTCTTTTGATGCAATTGTATCAAATCCACCATATAAAAAAGATAATTCTGGTCTTAAAAATGAGGCTGAAACAAAATTAATTTCAAGACATGAAATTACTGCAAATTTAGAAGATTTTATAAGTGTTTCTTCTAAACTTTTAAGAAACAACGGAAATATTTATATGGTTCATAGACCAGAAAGACTTTCAGATTTATTTTATTTACTAAAAAAGTATAATTTAGAACCTAAAAAATTAAGAATGGTTCAATCATATATAGATAGCAAGCCTAAACTTATTTTAGTAAAAGCTACAAAAAATGCAAAATCATTTTTAAACATTGAAGAGCCTTTGATAATATATAATAAAGATGGTTCATATACAGATGAAATTTTTAAAATTTATGGAAAAGGAGAATAACAATGTCAGGAATTTTATATTTAGTTGCAACACCTATCGGAAATTTAGATGATATAACATTGCGTGCAATTAATGTTTTAAAAGAAGTAAATTATATTGCAGCAGAAGACACAAGACATTCTTTAAAATTATTAAATCACTTAGAAATTTCTAAGCCTTTAATTAGTTATCACAGACATAATGAAGATATCAAAACAGAAAATTTAATAGAAAAGTTAAAAGATGATAAAAATATTGCATTAATTACAGATGCAGGAACTCCCGGAATATCAGACCCAGGTGAAGAAATTGTAAAACAAGCAATAGAAAATAATATAAAAATAGTTCCAATACCGGGTGCATGTGCTTTTGTAAATGCATTAATTTGCTCTGGCTTAGATACAGCAGAATTTACTTTTTTAGGTTTTCTACCATTAAATAAAAAAAATAGAAAAGAACAATTAGAAAAGATTAAAAGTGCAAATTCTACTGTCATTTTATATGAGGCTCCACACAAATTACTTTCTACTCTAAAAGATTTAGAGCAAATTACTGAAAATAGAAAAATAGTTTTAGCAAGAGAACTTACTAAAATTCATGAAGAGTTTATATCTGGAACAGCTAGTAAGTTATTAGAAAAAATAGATAATCCAAAAGGTGAATTTGTAATTTTAATAGAGAAATCTAATATTTTAGAAACAAATAGTTTAGATTTTTTAAATAATTTATCATTAGAAGAACACTATAATCTTTATTCAAAACAAGGACTGAATAAAAATGAAATTATAAAGAAAATTGCAAAAGATAGAAATGTAAAAAAGAATGAAATATATCAAAAATTTATTTAATAAAAAACAAAAAAGAGTTGAAATATAATTCAACTCTTTTTATTATTTTTCTTCTACTTTTTTAGCTATTTTAGATGCACATTTTTGGCATACTAGCTTTTCGTTATAATCTATCAAATCCTTAGAATTTCCGCAGAAAATACAATTAGGCTCATATTTCTTTAAAACGATAGAGCTCCCATCTACAAAAATCTCAATAGGATCTTTTATTTTTATATCAAATTTGTTTCTTAATTCTATTGGTATAACTACTCTCCCCAATTCATCAACTTTTCTTACTATACCTGTTGATTTCATAAATGTTCCCTCCCAAATTAACATTTATTTTGTCGAATAATGTCGATTTTCGACAAATATTTTTATGATAATACCATATTTTATTTGTTTAGTCAATAATATTTATACAAAACATATGGTATTTTTATACATTGTATTGAATACATTTTTTTATGGGTGATTTTTCATGTTAAATAAAATTTGGCCATTTTTTATTATTATTTCATTTGTTTACTCAATTTATTCAGGAAATATTTTTGAAATAAATAATGCTATTTTCGATTCTGCTGAGCAAACTGTTGAGCTATGTTTAACTATGTTTGGCACTCTTTGTTTATGGAATGGAGTTATGAAAATAGCAGTTAAAACGTCTTTAATAGATAAATTAACACGTATATTAAAACCTATAATTTCCTTTATTTTTCCTGAAATAAAAAATGATGAAATAATTAGCAAAGAAATTGCCATGAATATGACCGCAAATATTTTAGGACTTGGAAATGCAGCTACACCACTTGGCTTAAAAGCTATGGATTCAATGCAAAAAATAAATAAATATAAAACAAAACTTAGTAATTCTATGGCAATGTTTATTTTAGTTAATACTGCTTCTTTGCAAATTATTCCAACAACAGTTATTGCAATAAGAACCTCATTGGGCTCAGAAAATCCAACTAAAATAATTTTTGCAGTCTGGGTTGCTACAATTGCTGCATTTACCACTGCCATAATTGCTGGAAAACTTTTAATAAAAAAAATGTAAGGAGAGTTTTATGAGTTTTATAAATTATGTTTCAAACGCCGCAATTCCTATTACAATATTAATCATAATAATTTCTGGTCTGGTAGAAAAACAAGCTACCTTCGACATTTTTTTAGAGGGCGCAAAAGAAGGAATCCGAATTGTGGTTAATATTTTTCCATCTCTTTTAGGATTATTTCTTGCAATTAATGTTTTAAGGGCATCTGGAATTATAGAAACCTTTACAAATTTAGTATTACCTTTATTAAATTTATTAAAAATACCTGCTGAAATTTTACCATTAGCTTTGCTTAGACCAATATCCGGAAGTGCCTCTATGGCTGTTGCAACAGATATTATGAAAAATTTTGGTGTAGATTCTTTAATTGGTTTAATTTCTTCTACAATAATGGGATCTACTGAAACAACTTTATATACAATAGCTATATATACAAGTGCTATACGAATTAAAAAAGCTAGATTTGTATTAATTGCTGCATTACTCGCAGATTTTGTAGGTATGCTTACTTCTGTAATTTTTTGGCGAATTATGTCGTAATTTTCTTCTTGACTTTTCTTGTTTATGCGTGTATATTATTAATATAAACAATTTTTATTTCAAATTTTTTAGGAATCCAAATGTTTTTATTCAAAATTATATTATTTTTTTCCATTTTTATTTTTGTAAGGAAAATTATAATCAAAAAACAATCCCAAAAATTAAAAGAATATTTAAAAATTAAGTAGTTTTATTAATTGTGGAATTTTTCTATCAATTAATACTTATTAATCATGTTTTTAAGTTTGCAGGAATTAGCTCCCTTTATTTTTATGATGCCCCAAATTTTCATTTAAAATAAGCTCCCCCCCAAAAAAAATCTAATTCCTGCATATAATTTTAAAAATAATTAAACCCACCATACTAAGCCGGTGGGTTATTTGTATTAAATTTCAACTTCTTTTAATACTTTATTAACTTCTTTTGTTACATCTACAATAAATTTTAATATGCAATAATATTTTAATAATAATTCTTTATCCATTGAATTTCCAAATATCTTTGGTTCAAACATTGCTCCTGTGAAAAATCTCATATATATCTTATTATCTCTAATTACTATTTCGTATTCAATATTATATCTAGTATAAAAATCTACTAGGGTTGCCATTACATCACTTGTTAATAATTGCATTGTTATCATTTTATCTTCTGAATATATATCAAAGTATTTTTCAAATTCTTGACTATCCATTTCAACTCTATCTTGTTGTCCAAACATTTTTAGTTGATTCTTTGATATTTTTATATATGTTCCAATATCTTTATTGCATTCTGTTTGAACAAATATACCTTGAAATACCTCATAAGTATGACTGTGCTTTCCACTTTTAACATGATGTTGAATATGTAAATCACTCATTTTTACTAAAACTTCATTATTTAATATTCCTTCTATATAGTCATCTTGATGAAATCTATTAAAAACTCTATTATCAAAAGAAGCCTTTTTATAATCATCCTCCATATATGAAAGTTCTTTACTGTATGGTTTGTATTCTAAATTATTATTTATTAATTTTATAAAGTTCGCGACAATCTCGTTTTTATATGTCTCTTTGTATTTACCAATATATTTACTGTTTATAAATATTAAGCAAATAAATATTATAAAAGCAATCATAAAAATACTTTGGTTTTCAAATCCCATTATAAATATTAATAAGGGAATAGCATATTGTATAACTGTTCTCCATCTGGCTTGTTTCCTCATAGATTCTAAACCACCTATATTATCACGATATAACTCTTGATATATATCTTCAAATTCTTGTGGTACATTTTCTTTGTTAATATTCTTTCTAAAAATTCCTTTATTGGGCTTAGTTATTGAATCAACTATAATTTTAGCAAACACATATATAATCAAAACAAAAATGAACAAAAATACCGGATTTTCTATAAGAAGACTTGTTATATTAGATGATTGAGGTAGTGCAAATATTCCCCTCATAAATAATCCCAAAAGTATATTCAAAACTATTAGCATAATTATTAGTTTCTTCATTTTTGACACCTCAAATAAATTTTAACATATGTAATATTCAAAAGCAATATAAATAAAATTTCATTTTTATTATAATTGTTTTTAATTTTATTGTATGCTATACTTAAAAAGTAAAGGAGATAAATTATGAATGGATTTTTAATTTTTTTAGGATTATTAATAATAATTGTTATAGCTATGTACAATAGTATTATACAATTAAAACATAATGTAGATAAGTCTGAAAGTGGAATTGATGTATATTTACAACAAAGATTCGATTTAATTCCAAACTTAGTTGAAGTTACAAAAGGATATATGAATTATGAAAGTGATTTGTTAGAAAAAATTTCCAAATTAAGAACTATATATAATCAAAGCAAAGATATTAATGCTTCAAACGAATTAAATAATCAGTATAAAACTATACTGTCTGTTGTAGAAAATTATCCAGAGTTAAAAGCAAGCGAACAATTTTCTAAGTTACAAAAATCATTAGTTAAAATTGAAAGTCAGCTGCAAGCTGCTCGTAGAATTTATAATAATGATGTAACTAAATATAATACTAAAATTACAACTTTTCCAAATAATTTAATAGCTAATTTATTTGGTTTTAAAGAAAGAAACCTGTTTGTTTTAGATGGTAAAGTTAAGGTTGAGGTTAAATTTTAATATTAAAATATCAAAAAGAGATTAGTTATTAAACTCATCTCTTTTTACTTGTTTTTATAATTACAATTTACTTGCTATCCTTGTTGCTAATATTGATATTCCTATAAAAATAGCAATTAAAAGTATAATATGAGTTAAAACTCTAATTATTATTCCTGTAATTTTTAATCCTTTTGTGATATTTTCAATTTTTTTATTTTTTCTAAATTTTTCATTATAAAATTTTGACTTTTCTTTTTCGTTTATAATTCTTTGTGTGTTCCATTTTTCTATTTCGTCCCAATCACTTTTATTATCCATATTTATTCCTCTTTGCAAAAAGTTATTAAAACTTTAACTCACTAATTTCTTGTAAGTTTATACCATAAATTTGCATATATATATCTTCACAATTTAGAGTCGTTACTTTATTTTTATCTATTTCTAATAAATCTTCTATTTTCTTTATTTCTTCTATGCTTTTCCCCTCTATCTCCATATAACTTGGAATTAAAGGCCAAGAATCTATATCTATCTCTACATCATTTAACATATATCTAATTCTTTTATTTTCTTGATATGCTTTAGGTATATACCCTAAAACATTTAATAATTCATTTGTTTCACTAAAATCCGAAACTTCAATTTCAAGTTCTTTTGTTCCGCTAATACTATTATTTTCTATATTTTTATATGTAAGTGTTGTTTTTTCTCCATTGCTTCTTAATCTTATCCACTCATTATCCCTTTTAGGGTTAAAATCATAAACATATCTTTTTTGATACCATTCTCCAATTTTAGTAGCATTTAATAATTCTAGTTTTTTAACAACATTATCTTCATCTATTTCAAGCACTCTTTCCTCAATTTCTATATTCATATACTCTTTCCTCTTATATTTTTACAAATTAATATTTTCTAAATAATTAACTTTTTTCCCAGTATTCTGTGCATATTTAATTTCTGATTTTGTGCTTTCTCCTATATATCCCCCAACATTTATTACAAAAATTTCATCTGCCATATCTATTTTTCTTTTATGCATATCATCTAACATTTCTTTTGTTTTAGTTAAGGTTCCTTCATCCATGTTTTCCCACACCTCAGAATCCCCTGAATGTCCAAACAACCCAACTGAAATAACTATATTGCCTTTCAATGTTAATTCCTTTTGAACTCTCATAAATTCTTCTTTAAATTTTGTTGAACCACATAATGTTATAACCTTATATTTTTCTACCATTTTATTCTCCTTTTAATTTTTATCTGATAATTTTACAATTTTTCTTAACTTCTTTTTCGCCACAATTGATAAAATAATATTTAAACATTATTTTATCAATTTCATTTTTGTCTATATTTTCTTTGCTAGTATATATATATGGTGTAAATTCTACATTATATAGTAAATATTCAGAATTCACTTTTTTAAATCCTGCTTTTTTATAAAAATCAGCTCTTTTGATTGTTAATGGATTTTCATTATCTTCTTTTTCTA
>JAZSPC010000021.1:0-6645 GCA_045537285.1 Clostridia bacterium | reverse complement strand
TGTGCCATTATTCCTATATTTCTTGTTCTTTCTAATGGAAACTGTCTAGCCACAGTTTATCCTCCTCTCTAAATATAATTTATATATTTTACCATCTGTAATGTGCAAATGCTTTATTAGCTTCTGCCATTCTATGCATATCTTCTTTCTTCTTGAATGCTCCACCTGTTTGGTTTATAGCGTCAATTATTTCAGCTGCTAGTCTTTCTTTCATAGTTTTTTCTCCTCTTTGTCTAGCATATAAAACTAACCAACGTAAACCTAGAGTTTGTCTTCTTTCAGGTCTAATTTCAATTGGAACTTGATATGTCGCACCACCAACTCTTCTTGCTTTTACTTCTAATACTGGCATTATGTTATTTAATGCAGCTTCGAAAGCATCGATTGGATCTCTACCAGTTTTTTCTTTAACTATATCAAATGCATCATAACAAATTCTTTGTGCAACACCTTTTTTACCATCTAACATTATGTTATTGATTAATTTTGTTACAACTTTGTTATTGTACATTGGATCTGGTAATACTTCTCTTTTTGCTATATATCCTTTTCTTGGCACTTTTCTTCCCTCCTTAAAAATTAATTATTTCATAGGTACTCAAAGACTTTTTTCTTTGTCAGTGCTATCTATACTTTCATATATTCCAGCACTCTTAAAAAAATACAATTATTTAGGTCTTTTTGCTCCATATTTTGATCTTGCTTGTTTTCTATTTTGAACACCTGCTGTATCTAGTGTTCCTCTTATGATGTGATATCTACAACCTGGTAAATCTTTTACCCTACCACCTCTTATTAAAACAACACTGTGTTCTTGTAAGTTGTGTCCTATACCAGGAATGTAAGATGTTACTTCAAATCCATTAGATAATCTAACCCTAGCAACTTTTCTTAAAGCTGAGTTTGGTTTTTTAGGTGTAACAGTTTTAACTACTGTACATACTCCTCTTTTTTGTGGAGCTCTTGCATTTGTTACTCTTTTCTTTCTAGAATTGTAACCATGTTGTAGAGCAGGAGCTGTTGATTTTGTACTAGAAGTAGTTCTTCCTTTTCTTACTAATTGGTTAATTGTTGGCACTTAAATTTCACCTCCTATATTTTAACTTATTATTTGCAAAATTTACACAATGAAATTATATGCAAAATAACTATTATATTTTACCATTAAAGGTAAAAAAAGTCAACACTTTTCTTACGGATTTATACATTTTGAAGATTTTTAAAATCAAATATATTTTTTAATTTTTTATTTATTATTTATCCTTGACATTTTTTGTCGATTATTGTATTATTTGTACACTATCCTCGGTGATAGGTAATAAATTTAGGAGGTCATTTTTTATGACAAATCGGTTAGTTATTAATTTTTCCACTTCAAGTATCACTGTAGAGTTTGACAGCATTGAGCAATTTGAAATTTTATCTGATTTTTGTAAAGAAAAATTAGATGCTTATCATGCTTCTGAAAATATAAACGAACTTACTGTTGATAATTTAAGCAGAGAACAATCTAACGAACTCCACTCCTTACTTTTTGAGTTAGGTGTATTTTAACTAAAAACGGACTACCTTTTTGGTAGTCCGTTTGTTTTATTTATTATTTCAATTTCATTGATAATAATTTTGATATACCGTTTTCTTCCATTGTTATTCCATATACTGTATCTGCTGCTTCCATTGTTCCTTTTCTATGTGTTATCACTAAGAATTGTGTATTCTTAGTAAATTTCTTTAAGTAATCTGCATATCTGTAAACATTTACGTCATCTAATGCAGCTTCAATCTCATCTAATACACAGAATGGAGATGGATTAATTTTAAGTATTGCAAATAATAACGCTATTGCAGTGAATGCTTTTTCTCCACCTGATAAAAGTGTCATATTTTGAAGCTTCTTTCCTGGTGGTTGAACATTTATATCTATTCCACATTCTAATATATTTTCCAGATCAGTTAGAGTAAGCTCTGCCTTACCTCCACCAAATAATTCTCTAAATACTTCACCAAAATTTTTGTTTATTATTTCAAATTGTTTAGCAAATTGATCTTTCATTATATTTGTCATATCTTGAATTACTTTTTTTAGTTTTGTAATTCCGTCTTCTAAGTCTAGTCTTTGCTCACACATAAAATCATATCTTTGTTTTGTTTGAGTATATTCTTCTATTGCGTCTATATTTATACTTCCTAAGTCCTTTATTTTATTTCTCAAACTATTTACTCTTTTGGTTGTTTCTTGAATATTTTCTGGTCTAGTATAATTGTCCACATTATTTGGTGTTAATTCATACTCTTCCCATAATTTATTAACAACAATTTCAATATCTTGTTCTATTTTGGTTTTCTTAACATCTATTTTTAATAACTGTTCTTTTAAACCATCTAAAACTTCTATTTGAGCGGTAAAATCACTTTCTGCTTTGCTTAATTCTTCATTTTTAGATACTCTATTTTCTTTTAAAGATGCTACTTCTGAACTGCTATTTTCAACTTTCTTGTTTATTTCTTCAATTTGAGCTTCTAATTCTTTAATTTTGTTTTCTAAATTTAAGTTATCTGTTGTTATCTCTTCTTTTTGTTTGATTTTATTTTCTATACTCAAATTATTGTTATTAATATCTAGGTCTATTCTTTCAACCATTTCATCTATGGAAGCTTCTGATTCATCAAAAGATGATACAGATATTTTTAAGTTTGTAACATCCATATTTAGGTCATCTATATATCTTTGATTATCTTTGTTTAAGTTAGCAAATTGTTCAATAACAGAATTTAACTCTAAATTTTTATCTGTAAGTTCTTTAATTTCTTGCTCTTCTCTTTCTTTATTTGAAATATTTTCAGCTTTTTGATTTTTTAATTCTTCTTTTTCTTGTTTTAGTTTTTCAATTCTAGCTTGTACTTTTTCAATATTTTCTTCAACAGATATTATTTTTTGTTTGTCTGTTGCATAAACAATATCTATATCTTGTAAATTCTTTTCTAATGCTGTTATTTCCTCTAAAACATCCTCAGATGAATCTAAATAGTCTTGTTTTTCTTTTTCTAATTTTTCTATTTTTTCTTTTAATTTTTTAAGTTCTTTTTCTAAACTTTCAATTTCTCTTGCTCTACCTAAAATATTTACAGTTTTAGGTGCAACAGAGCCACCTGTTATAGCTCCTGATGGGTTTATTAGATCTCCTTTTACAGTAACTATTCTAAATGAATATTTATTTTGTTTCGCAAGAACAATCGCTGTATCCATGTCTTCTACGACTACTGTTTTTCCAAGTAGACTCAATACTATTTGGTCATATTTTTTATCAAATTTAACCAAGTCTGATGCTATCCCAATTATTCCATTTATGCCTTTCGAATTATATTTTTCAAGTTTATTTCCTTTTACAGAAGCAATTGGTAAAAATGATGCTCTACCTAAATTGTTTGTTCTTAAATATTCAACCATTTTTTTAGCATCTTGTTCTGTTTCTGTAACTATGTTTTGAAGTGCAGCTCCAAGTGACATTTCTATTGCAGTTTCATATTCTTTTGGTGAATGAATAATATTTGCTAAAACTCCGTGCATACCTTTTCTTAGGTTTGCATCTTGGTCACAACCTAATAACAAAGATTTTACACTCTTAACATACCCTTCTTTTTCTCTTTCTGTTTCTTGTAAGAATTTAAGTCTTGATTCTTTAATTCTGTATTCAGAAGACAGGTTATTTATTTCATTATCATATTTTTTTACTTTATTCTCTGCTTCTTCTTTTTTACTAATTATCGCTTCTAATTGCTTTGCAGCTTCATTTCTTTTACTTTCAATTTCATAAAATTCTTTTGCAATTTCTTCTTTTGTTAAACGTGTAGCGTCTAACTCTGAAATTCCTAAATCAATTTCAGATGCTATTTGTTTATTTCTTTTTTCAATGTTCTCTAAATTAGCTTCTATTGTGCTAATAGCAGCTGCTTTTTCATATTTTAAATCTGTATTTTGTTCTACTTGTTTTTTCTTTTCCTCTATTTCTAATTCTTTATCTGATAATTTTTTGGTTAATTCTTCTAATTCTTTTTCTTTTTCGTCTAACTCTTTTTGGAATCTTTCTTTATTAGTAAATAGATTGTTTTTCTTTTCTAGTTTTGATGTTTTTTCTTCTTCTAAGCTAACATTTCTAACTTTAATTTCTTCTATTTCTTTATCAAATCTATTAAAGTTTTCTTTGTTGTTAGAAATTCTTTCTTTCGAAACATTAATTTCTGAGTTTATTCTTTCTATTTCTTTTTCACTTTCAAAACCAATATTTTGCATGTTTTCAATTCGATTTGTTATTTCATCTATTTGTTTCTTTAACTCTTCTTTTAATAAAGTTATATTTTCTAATTTTGCAGCCTGCTCATTATTATCATTTTTTAATATATCTTCATCTTCAACTATTTTTGTTAGTTTTTCTTTATATGAATTGATGTTGTATATGAATAAACCTATCTCTATACTTTTTAATTCTTCTCTTAAATCCAAATACTTTTTAGCTTTTTCAGATTGAGCTTTTAATGGCTCAATATTACTTTCTATTTCAGCTAAAATATCATTTATTCTTAATAAATTAAGTTTTGTTTGTTCTAATTTTTTCTCTGATTCTACTTTCCTAACTCTGTATTTTACAACTCCTGCTGCTTCTTCAAAAATATGTCTTCTATCTTCTGATTTATTACTTAAAATTTCGTCTATTTTACCTTGTCCAATTATTGAATACCCATCTTTACCAATACCAGTATCCATAAATAGTTCTAAAACATCTTTTAATCTACAAGGTGTTTTATTTATGTAATATCCAGATTCTCCGCTTCTATATAGTTTCCTTGTAACTACAACTTCTTGATATTCTACTGGTAATCTATTGTCTGAATTATCAAATATTAAGGATGCTTCTGCAAAACCTAATGATTTTCTGTTTTGTGTTCCAGCAAAAATTACATCCTCTGATTTTGCTCCCCTTAGGGATTTCATGCTTTGCTCTCCTAATACCCATCTAATTGCATCAGAAATATTACTCTTACCAGACCCATTAGGCCCAATAACAGTAGTAATACCCGGCATAAATTCTAATACTGTTTTATCTGCAAATGATTTAAATCCTTGCATTTCTAATCTTTTTAAATACATTTATTTCACCTTTTATTTTTAAGTAATATTCTAAATTTCTTACTATTTAATTTTGAATAAACCTATAATATCTTAAATTCGTAAAAAAAACAAGATTTTTTGATAAAAATCTTGTTCTTAATATTGGGGTATATAAATTATTTTGATAAGGTCCAATAATTCGAACCAGAACTTGTTAATTTGACATCAGATTGTAGAGAAACTACCGCGCGGACCCCATAGCAGGCGTCGTCACCGTCGACAGCGCCGTCAGTAGAGTCCCACAAGGCGCAGCCGCCCACACAGCCACTATACACACTGTGCACCCCAAAGTCCGCAACGCTGCCATAAGCGGTCACAAACGAAGACCCAAGCCAATATAATATGTCTGTAGTTGTGCTTGTTGGACTTTTAAATAACATATAATATGCTTCGCTATTAGTTGCTAAACCAGGTGCTGTTGTTCCAGAAGCTACTCTATATTCATTTGTTAGAGTATCTGGTTTATACTGATAATAAGTACTTGTAACATTAATTCCTTCTGTCATATCTGATGTTAATTCTGTTCCATTTGGCATTACAAAATATCCAAAGTCACCATCATCTGTTCCTGTTGCACCATTTGAACCTGTTGCATTTATCACATCACCACCAATTTCATCATCATATGTCAATGTATATGTTACTTCATTTTCATATTCGTGTATATAACCATCTGCATATGGTGTTCCTGTTCCTGATTGTGTTGGATCATATACTCCTGTATTTCTTGGGTTATATCCTGTTACTCTATTTATATCATCTACATTTATGCTTCTTGTTTTGCTAGAATCTGCATACTCTCCATTACCATAATCAGCACATACTCCGTCTAATTTAGATATACCATTAAAGTAATCATCTGCACCATATAATTTATAATCACTTGCTACAAAGTTTGTTGATAATAATAGGATTTGTCCATCTTTTGCTCCTAATACTCTCCATCCATCATTAACACCATCATCATTAATGTCTTCGTCGTATCCTGCTACTCCTGATACATAATTTACATAGTCTCCTACTGTTAATGTATCTTTTCCATTTGTTACAGTAGTTCCATCTTGTGTCCATGTTCCTGATGTGCTTGATGAACCCATATTTGCTATATGGTTTAAGTAGTCTCCTAACATAGCTTGTTCATTTTCTTGTGCTTTATTCCAGCTATCTGCTGCATTTTGTGCATAGTGTAATATTCCATCATTTTGTATGCTTGATATTGCTACTGCTGCTAAGATTAATAACACTACTATTGTTATTATTAATGCTATTAGTGTAATACCTTTTTGTTGTTTTGTTTTTCCTTTCATTTTTATTTTTCCTCCTTTTTAATTTAAATTTATTTTTTATTTAGATGTTATTAGAATGGATTTAACATCTTTAACATTAATAACTAATTTATTTTTAAACGCAAAAAAGACAGGTAAATATTTTACCTATCTTTTATTCGTATATTTAATAAAGCATATTTTATGCTTGCT
>JAZSPC010000037.1:0-49962 GCA_045537285.1 Clostridia bacterium | reverse complement strand
AATTATTTTGCATTTTTCGCAAATTGGTTTAACTGAGGGTCTGACCTTCATTTTAACTACCTCCTGTTTAAATTAAAATCTCGAAATATACTTCTTACTTTGCTCTCCAAGTAATTCTTCCTCTTGTTAAGTCATATGGTGAAAGTTCAACTTTTACTTTATCTCCTGGAAGAATTTTTATGTAGTTCATTCTTAATTTTCCAGAAATATGCGCTAAAATTTGATGTCCGTTTTCAAGTTCAACTTTGAAATTAGTATTTGGTAATGTTTCTAAAACAGTTCCTTCTACTTCAATAACATCTTCTTTTGCCATTTCTACCTCCATTTTTCTTTCTTATTTTATATTGCTAATTTCAATAATAGCTTTTATAGTATATAATAATTTTACAATAATGTCAATATTTCAGGCTCTTTTTCTGTAATTAAAATTGTATTTTCATAATGAGCTGCATTTCTTCCATCTTCTGTTACAATTGTCCACCCATCGTCTAGTTCTAAAATGTTATCTTTTCCTGCCATAACCATAGGTTCGATTGCTAGTGTCATGCCAGGTTCAAGTCTTGGACCTTTGCCAGATTTTCCATAATTTGGTATACCTGGATCTTCATGCATACTTCTTCCAATTCCGTGTCCTTGGAATTCTTTTACTACATTAAATCCATTTTTTTCGACAAACTCTCCTATTGCATGAGAAATGTCTCCTACTCTATTACCTTTTTTAGCATATTTTATACCTTCAAAAAAAGCTTGTTTTGTTACTTCTAACAATCTTTCATCTTCTTTTGAACCTTTTCCTACTATGTAAGTTCTTGCCGCATCTCCATTAAACCCATCTTTATATGCAACCATATCAATACTGATTACATCACCTTCTTTAAGAATTACTTTACTAGATGGTATTCCATGAATTACCTCATCATTTACGGATGCACATATTGAGGCAGGAAAAGCAGGAGTATATTTATCTGGTCCAGGATACCCTTTTTGTGCAGGTATCCCACCATTTTCTCTGATTACTTTTTCTGCTATTTTATCCAATTCTAATGTTGAAATTCCAGGTCTAATCGCTTCTTCTATCGCTTTATGAGCAAGCGCTGTTATTCTACATGCTTCTCTCATAAGTTCAATCTCTCTTTTAGATTTTATATCTATCATTTTTTCTCCCCATTTAATTGAGTGTAGAGTTATTTAGTTAATATATCATACACTTCATTTGCAACATCAACAGCCATTTTATTAACTCTTAAACTAACTTCTGATGAATATAGTACTCCCTTGTTTTTATAATAGTCTACTATTGGTGCTGATTGTTCATAATATGTAACTAATCTTTTTCTTACAGTCTCTACATTGTCATCTTTTCTTTGTTTTAAATCACTTCCACATCTATCACAAACTCCATCTATTTTAGGTGGATTTAATTTTGTATTATATACTGTTTTACAATCTTGATTTGTGCATACTCTTCTACATGCAATTCTATCTATAATTTCATTCTCAGGTGTTTCTAGATTTATTGCTAATGTTACAGTTTTATTATCTTTTTCAAGCATTTTGTCTAATGCTTCTGCTTGTTCTATTGTTCTTGGAAATCCATCTAGTATTAAACCATTTTGTACATCTGTATCTTTTAATCTTTCTTCTACTATTTTTATTGTTATTTCATCTGGAACTAATTGTCCTTGTGAAATGTATTTTTCTGCTTCAACTCCTACTGGTGTTTTTTCTGCCATTGCCTTTCTAAAAATATCCCCTGTTGATACTTGTGGAATTCCTAATTTTACTGATAAATTTGCCGCAGTAGTTCCTTTTCCTGTTGCTGGTGCTCCTAACATTATTAATATCATATGTTTCTCTCCTTTAATATTTTTTTGTTATATATTTATATAACATTGGTAAGTATTATATTTTCTACAATACTTATCAATATCATATATTTTAAAAGCAACATAGAGGCAGGAAATTAAATCTAAATTTAATTTCCAACCTCTCATTAATTGTATACAAAAAATCATTTTTTTGCAACAAATTATTTTCTATTCCAAAAATCCTTTATAGTGTCTCATTACTAATTGTGATTCTAATTGTTGTACAACTTCTAGCGCAACACCAACTACGATAAGTATTGTAGTTCCACCAAAAGTAAAGTTTAAACTTGTAAATCTAAGTAACATTGGAAGAATTGCAATAACAGCTAAGAATAATCCACCAAACCAGATTAATTTTTTCATAATTCCTGATAAATAATCTGTTGTTGGTTTTCCAGCTCTTATTCCTGGAATAAATCCACCATTTCTTTTAATGTTATTAGATACCTCTGCTGGGTTAAATGTTGCATAAGTATAGAAGAATGTGAATCCAACTATTAATAATAAGTATACTATTGCATTTGCTATTGAATATCCAACAGGAACTGCTGTTGATGATGTAGCTATTGAAAACTTGTATATTGTAGCCCAAAATCCAGTTTCTGCTGCGATATTTTGATTAAACAATGGTATTATCATCGCTGGGAATGTCATAAATGATGATGCAAAAATTACTGGCATAACACCTGCCATAACCAATTTAATTGGAATATGTGTATTTTGTCCACCATACATTTTTCTTCCAACAACTTTTTTAGCATATTGTACAGGAACTTTTCTCTCTGCTTCTGTAACAAATACCACACCTGCAACTAATATAATTGCTCCTATAATAACACCAAGTGCTGTTAATAATCCTGCTGTTGAGAATACAGCATTATTTATTATCATATTATACAATGCTGTAACAGCTGATGGTAATCCTGAAATGATACCTACAAATATTATCATTGAAATTCCATTTCCAACACCCTTTGAAGTTATTTGTTCTCCTAACCACATAAGTATTGCTGTACCTGCAACTAATGACAACATAAATATAATTGCTGTTAAAACCCCTGTATCAACAAATATACCTGAACTTCTATATGTAAAATATAGACCGATAGCTTCTACTATTGCAAGAACAATAGTAAGTATTTTAGTATATTTGTTCATTCTAGCTTTTCCTTCTTCTCCACCCTCTTTTGCAAGTGCTTCCAAAGAAGGAATAACCATAGCTAATAATTGAATAACGATTGAAGCTGTGATATATGGATTTATACTCATTGCGAACAATGAAAGTCTTGAAAAAGCTCCACCTGAGATTAAGTCTATCAATCCGCTTAATCCTCCACTAGCCTCAGTCATTACTTCATCTAATAATACCAAGTTGATCCCTGGTACTGTTATAAAACATCCTAATCTGAATATTACTATAAGTAATAATGTATATAATATTTTTTTTCTAATATCTGGTGTTTTTATTGCGTTTTTTAATGTTTTAAACAACTAAATCACCTCTGTCTTTCCACCAACAGCTTCTATTTTTTCTGCGGCAGATTTAGTAAATCTTTTAGCTTTAACTGTTAATTTTTTGTCTAAATTTCCAGTTCCTAAGATAACTATTCCGTCATTTACTTTTCCTATTATACCTTCTGAAAGTAAGCTTTCTGCTGTAACAACAGTCGCTTCTGATTTATTTAACATGCTTAGTGTTACTTCTGTATAAGTTTTAGCATGAATGTTTGTAAATCCTCTCTTAGGTAATCTTCTATATAATGGTGTTTGACCTCCTTCGAATCCACGTCTAACTCCACCACCTGATCTTGCTTTTTGACCTTTATGTCCTTTTCCAGAAGTTTTTCCTAGACCTGAACCCATTCCACGTCCAACTCTTCTTCTTTCTACTTTTTCTGTAGATGCTTTTACTTCACCTAATTGCATTTAAATTGCACCTCCTTTTAATTAAAGTATATCGCTAGCTTTTTTTCCTCTTTTTTCTGCGATTTGTTCAACTGTTTTCATATTTGATAGCCCGTTTATAGTAGCATAAACAACGTTTCTTGGATTGTTTGTTCCAATAACTTTTGTTCTTATGTTTTTGTATCCAGCAAGTTCAATTACTGGTCTAACGCTACCACCAGCTATGATTCCAGTACCTTCTGCTGCTGGTTTTAATAGTACATTAGCACTACCAAATTGTCCAACAAATTCATGAGGTATAGTTGTTCCTACTATTGGAACTTCTACTAAGTTTTTCTTAGCATCTTCTATAGCTTTTTTAATAGCATCTGGAACTTCTGCAGCTTTACCATTACCAACACCAACGTGTCCGTTTCCGTCACCTACTACAACAACTGCGCTAAATCTAAAAGTTCTACCACCTTTAACAACCTTAGCAACTCTGTTTATAGCAACAACTTTTTCTTTTAATTCAACTGTATTTTCTTCCATGTGTTTTAGTTTCCTCCTTATCTTTTCTTATTAAAATTCTAAACCTGCTTCTCTTGCAGCTTCTGCTAATTCTTTAACAACTCCGTGGTATATGTATCCACCTCTATCGAATACAACTGTTTTAATATTTTTTTCGATAGCTTTTTTAGCAATTAAAGTACCAACTTCTTTTGCAGCTTCTTTGTTAGCATGTTTTGTTTTTACATCTTTATCTAATGTAGAGCAACTTACTATTGTATTTCCTGCTACATCATCTATAATTTGAGCATAAAGATTTGTATTACTTCTATAAACACATAATCTTGGGCATTCAGCAGTTCCACTTATTTTTGTACGAACTCTTAAATGTCTTCTTTGTCTTGTAGCTTTTCTATCTATTTTAGAAATCATTTTTTTCTCCTTCCTACTAATGTGACAGCATTAGTAATTATTATTTCTTACCTGCTTTACCTTCCTTACGTATAATAACTTCTTCAACGTATTTAATACCTTTTCCTCTATATACTTCAGGTGGTCTTTTTGTTCTTATAACAGCAGCTGTTTGACCTACTAATTCTTTATCAATTCCTCTTACGATTATTGAGTTTGGATTTGGTACGTCATATGTAATTCCTGCTGGTGCTTCCATTTCAACTGGATGTGAATATCCCAAGTTCATAACAAGTTTAGTTCCTTGTTTTTGTGCTCTGTATCCAACACCGTTGATTTCTAATTCTCTTTTAAATTCGTCTTTAACACCAACTATCATGTTGTTGATTAAAGATCTTGTTAAACCATGTAAACTTCTATTAGCTGGTTCGTCATCAATTCTTGTAACTGTGATAACATTACCTTCTACTGTAACATTTACATTTTTATGAATTTCTTTACTTAAAGTTCCTTTTGGTCCTTTAACTGTAATGTTTTTATCATTTAATGTTACTTCTACACCTTCTGGTATAGTAATAGGTTTATTTCCTATTCTTGACATTTTATTTCACCTCTTTATATCTAATTATTTGTTTTAATTACCAGATGTAAGCTATTACTTCTCCACCTACACCTAATTCTCTTGCTTGTTTGTCTGTCATTATTCCTTTTGATGTAGAAATTAAAGCTATTCCCAAACCATTAAGAACTTTTGGTAATTCGTCTTTAGCTGCATAAACTCTTAAACCTGGTTTACTAATTCTTTTTAACCCAGATATTACTTTATTTCCTTTTTCGTCATATTTTAAAGTAATTCTGATTATTCCTTGAGTTTCGTTAGCTATTTCTTCATATGCTTTTATATATCCTTCTTTGAATAATATATCAGCTATTGATTTTTTGATATTTGATGCAGGTACATCTACTATTTTATGTTTTGATCTACTTGCATTTCTAATTCTTGTTAGCATATCTGCTATAGGATCAGTTATATTCATTTAATATTTCCTCCTTTTCTGTTATTTTCTTACCAGCTTGCTTTTTTAACTCCTGGTATCTCGCCTTTATGTGCTAATTCTCTAAAACATACACGGCATATTCCGAATTTTCTTATATAAGCATGTGGTCTTCCACATAATTTACATCTGTTATATTCTCTTGTTTTGTATTTTTGTTCTCTTTGTTGTTTAATCTTTAAAGATTTTTTAGCCATCTTTATCTCCTTTCTGGATAATTAGTTTTTGAATGGCATACCTAATAATGTTAATAACTCTTTAGCTTCTTCATCAGATTTAGCTGTTGTTACAAATATAATATCCATTCCTCTTAATTTATCAAC
The DNA here is from genome assembly GCA_045537285.1 of Clostridia bacterium. Classification (GTDB taxonomy): domain Bacteria; phylum Bacillota; class Clostridia; order TANB77; family CAG-508; genus HGM13634. The sequence goes on along the minus strand of JAZSPC010000037.1, from coordinate 43,911 downwards.
TTTATCATATTCGATTTCTGGGAATATTAATTGTTCTTTAATACCCATTGAATAATTTCCTCTACCGTCAAAAGAGTTTGCTGATACTCCACCAAAATCTCTTACTCTTGGTAATGCAACATTGAAGAATTTGTAAGCGAATTCATACATTTTTTCGCCTCTTAGTGTTACTTTACATCCAACGTTAACACCTTCTCTTATTTTAAATGCTGCTATTGATTTTCTAGCTTTTGTTACAACTGGTTTTTGGCCTGTTATAATGCTTAAATCATTTATTGTATTTTCTAATGCTTTAGGATTTTCTCTTATATCACCTAAACCTACGTTTAAAACTATTTTTTCTAGTTTTGGAACTTGCATAACAGATTTATAATTGAACTTTTTCATTAAAGCTGGAATAACTTCTTTTTGATATTGTTCTCTTAATTTTTCCATTATAAGTTTCCTCCTTTCCTAAAATTATTTTAATTTAGCTCCACATTTTTTACAAACACGAACTTTTTCATCTTTTTCTACTTCATATCCGATTCTTGTAGCTTTATTACATTTAGGACATACAACTGCAACTTTTGCACTAAATATTGCACATTCTAATGGAATAATTCCACCTTCTTCACCTTGTTTTCTAGGTTTGATATGTTTTTTTCTTATATTAACACCTTTAACAATAACTTTTTGTGTTTTAGGTATAACTTCTAATACTTCACCTGTTTTTCCTTTATCATTTCCAGATAAAACTTGAACAGTATCACCTTTTTTTATTCTCATTTAAGGTTTACCTCCTTCTTGAATATTTTTTATAGTACTTCTGGTGCTAAAGATATAATTTTCATATAATCTTTATCTCTTAATTCTCTAGCTATTGGCCCAAATATACGTGTTCCTTTTGGAGTTTTATCATCACGTATAATTACAGCTGCATTTTCATCAAATTTTATGTAAGATCCGTCTTGACGTCTAAGTCCTTTTTTAGTTCTTACAACAACTGCTTTAACTACATCACCTTTAGCAACAACTCCACCTGGTGTAGCACTTTTAACAGAAGCAACTATTACATCGCCTATTTCAGCGTATTTTCTAAATGAACCACCTAAACATCTGATACACATTAATTCTTTTGCACCAGTGTTATCAGCAACTTTTAATATTGATTGTTGTTGTACCATTTGGTTTTCCTCCTTAATATATTTTCAATTATTTGATTACAGCTCTTTCCATAATTTCAACAACTCTCCATCTTTTATCTTTTGATAAAGGACGTGTTTCCATTACTTTAACTGTATCTCCAACTTTGCACTCATTTGCTTCGTCATGAGCTTTTAGTTTGTATGTTCTTTTTACGATTTTGTTGTACATTTTGTGTCTTACACTTGTTTCAACAGCAACTACTACTGTTTTTTCCATTTTGTCTGATACAACTTTTCCAACCATAACTTTACGAAGATTTCTTTCTTCCATTATTGATTTCCTCCTTGTTCAGAATTCTATTTGTTTTCAGCTAACTTTCTTTCAGTTAAAACTGTGTTTATTCTTGCAATGTCTTTCTTAACTTCTTTTATTTTCATAGGATTATCTAATCCGTTTGTAGCTAAGCTAAATCTTAATTTGAATAACTCAGATTTTAATTCGCTTAGTTCTTTTTCTAGTTCAGGTGAAGACATTTCTTTTATTTTATCTATCTTCATCACTATCACCACCTACTTCAGTATTTTTTGTTACGAATTTAGTTTTTACTGGTAATTTTTGAGCAGCTAATCTTAAAGCTTCTTTAGCTACATCTTCTGATATACCTGCTATTTCAAACATAACTCTTCCTGGTTTCACTAGGGCTACCCAATATTCTGGTGCTCCTTTACCTTTACCCATACGAGTTTCTGCTGGTTTTTTAGTAATTGGTTTGTCTGGGAATATTTTTATCCAAACTTGACCACCTCTTTTTACATAACGTGTCATAGCAACACGGGCAGCTTCTATTTGGTTTGATTTGATTGCACCTGCTTCAACAGCTTGTAATCCGTATTCTCCATCAGTAACCATTGTTCCTCTTGTAGCTTTTCCTCTATTTCTACCTTTTTGCATTTTTCTATATTTTGTTCTTTTTGGCATTAATGGCATTATTCTTCTCCCCTTTCTGTTTTCTTAGTTGGAAGAACTTCTCCTCTATATATCCAAACTTTAACACCGATTTTTCCATATGTTGTATCTGCTTCTGCAAATCCATAATCGATATCAGCTCTTAAAGTTTGAAGTGGAATAGTACCTTCTTTGTAGAATTCAGTTCTAGCCATATCAGCTCCACCTAATCTACCAGATACAGCAGTTTTTATTCCTAATGCTCCTGCTTTCATTGTTTTTTGCATACATTGTTTCATTGCTCTTCTGAATGAAATTCTTCTTTCTAGTTGAGCAGCTATATTTTCAGCAACTAATTGTGCATCTGTATCTATATCTTTAACCTCAACTATATTTAAATTAACTTCTTTGTTTATCATTTTTGATAAATCATTTTTTAATGTTTCAGCAATAGCTCCACCTTTACCTATAACTAGACCTGGTTTTGCTGTGTAAACATTAACTCTTACAAATTTAGCAGTTCTTTCAATTTCTATTTTTGAAATACCACTAACAAATAATTTTTTCTTAACATATTCACGGATTTTGTGGTCTTCTACTAAGTAGTCACCAAAGTTTTTAGAATCTGCATACCATTTTGAATTCCAATCTTTAATAACACCTACTCTTAAACCATGTGGGTTCATTTTTTGTCCCATGCTAAAATCCTCCTTTCCTTATTCTTTTTATTGTCTTTCTTTTAAAACAACTGTTATATGACTTGTTCTTTTTCTAATTCTAACTGCTGATCCTTTTGCTGCTGGTCTTATTCTTTTTAGAGTTGGACCTTGGTTAGCATAGATTTGATCAACATATAAGTTTGCGCTATTCATGCCATGATTGTTTTCAGCATTTGCAATAGCTGATTTTAACAATTTTTCTATAATTTCAGATGAAGCTTTTGGTGTGAATTTTACAATTGCTAAAGCTTCATGAGCATCTTTTCCTCTTATTAAATCTGCTACGATTTTAACTTTTCTAGCTGAAATTCTAGCATATTTAAGAGTTGCTTTTGCTTCTGATACTATTACTGTATTCTCTTCCATTGTTAATCCTCCTTGTTTAGATTATTTTCTATTTATATTTAGATTATTTAGAAGATTTAGCTCCTGCATGACCTTTAAATGTTCTTGTTGGTGCGAATTCTCCTAACTTATGTCCTATCATTTCCTCAGTTATATAAACTGGAACATGTTTTCTACCATCATGAACAGCTATTGTATGCCCAACAAATTGTGGGTATATTGTAGATGCTCTTGACCATGTTTTTAAAACTTCTTTTTTGTTAGCTTCGTTCATAGCTTCAATTCTTTTCATTAGTTCTGGTGCTACGAATGGAGCTTTTTTGCTTGATCTTGACATTTAATGTTTCCTCCTTTCAGGAAATTCTATTTTCTTCTCTTAACTATAAATTTATTTGATGCTTTGTTTTTCTTTCTTGTCTTATATCCTAGAGCTGGTTTACCCCAAGGTGTCATTGGTCCTGAATGTCCAACAGGTGCTCTACCTTCACCACCACCATGAGGGTGATCTACTGGGTTCATTACAGAACCTCTAACAGTAGGACGAATTCCTAAGTGTCTAGTTTTACCTGCTTTACCTAATTTAACATTTTCGTGGTCAGCATTTCCTAATGTACCTATTGTTGCTCTACATTTTGTTAATACTAATCTCATTTCTCCTGATGGTAATCTAACATGAGAGTATTGTCCCTCTTTTGCCATAAGTTGTGCAGCTTGACCTGCTGCTCTTACCATTTTACCACCTTGACCAGGATTTAATTCTATATTGTGAATCATAGTACCAACTGGTATATTTTCGATTGACATACTATTTCCTGGTTTAATATCTGCTTTTTCACCAGATATTACTTTGTCACCATCTTTTAATCCTTGTGGTGCTAAGATGTAACTTAATGTTCCATCTTCATATTGTAATAATGCTATATTTGCACTTCTATTTGGATCGTATTCGATACCAACTACTGTTGCAAACATATCGTCTTTATTTCTTTTAAAATCAATTATTCTGTATTTTTGTCTATTTCCCCCACCTTGGTGTCTAACTGTTATTCTACCATATGAGTTTCTTCCTGAATTTTTCTTTTTCTTTGCAAGTAAAGATTTTTCAGGAGATTTTTTTGTAACTTCTTCATAGTTAGAAACAGTCATGTTTCTTCTTGATGGAGTATATGCTTTAAAATGTTTCATTCCCATTTTTAATTCTCTCCTTAAATTTTATTTTACGGATTTTTTCCTGCTCCGTATGCAGATATTATTTATTATCCTGGTATTTTCCAGATAATTTATTTCAATTAAGCTATAAATCCTTCAATTGAATCTTTATATTTTTTAGAAGATTTAACTTCTTTTGCTCCTTTTGTTAGGTAAGTTTCTTCTGTTGGGTTAGTATCGATTGTTACGATAGCTTTTTTCCAATCAGATGTCATACCTGTGTGAGCTCCTACTCTTTTTTCTTTTCCTTTAACTGATATTGTGTTAACACTTAATACTTTTACTTCAAAAAGTTTTTCAACAGCTTTTGCTATTTCAACTTTTGTGGCTTTTTTGTTAACTTTAAAGGTATACTTTCCTTCTTGTAAATCCATACTACTTCTTTCAGTAATAATAGGTTTTATAATAACTTGTTCTGCTGTCATTATGCGTACACCTCCTCTAATTTCTTAACAGTGTCTAATGTAACTACTAAGTTATTGTATTTTAATAAATCATATACATTTATTGTATTAACTAATGTAGTTTTAACACCTTCTATATTTCTTGCTGATTTTTGAACATTTTCATTCTTTTCAGCTAACATTACTAATGTTTTACCTGTAACTTTTAGATTATTTAATGCTGAAACCATGTTCTTTGTTTTAATTTCTTCGAAAGCTAATTTATCAACAACTACTAATGATTGTTCTAAAACTTTCATACTTAACATTGATTTAACAGCTAATCTTCTTTCTTTTTTATTAACTGTGTATTTGTAGCTACGTGGTTTTGGTCCTAATGCTATACCACCTTTAATCCATTGTGGAGCACGGATACTACCTTGTCTTGCTCTACCAGTTCCTTTTTGTCTCCATGGTTTTCTTCCACCACCAGAAACTTCTGATCTTGTTTTTGTACTTTGAGTACCTTGTCTTTGATTAGCTAAGTAATTTACAAGAACGCTATGTATAACAGCTTCATTTGGTTCGATACCAAATATTTCTTCTTTTAAATCTATATCGCTAACTTTTTTACCTTCTATGTTATATACACTTACTTTTGGCATTTACATTTCCTCCTTTCCCTATTTAGCACTTTTTACTGTTGCTTTGATTTTTAATATTGCACCTTTAGGTCCAGGTACACTACCTTTTACTAATAATACATTTTTGTCCATGTCTACTCTTACAACATCCAAGTTTTGTATTGTAACTGTTTGAACTCCCATATGTCCTGGTAGTTTTTTACCTTTAAATACTCTACCTGGTGTAGATGTAGAACCCATTGAACCTGGTCTTCTATGATACATAGAACCATGTCCCATTGGACCTCTATGTTGTCCGTGACGTTTAATAACACCTTGGAATCCTTTTCCTTTTGTTGTTCCTTGAACGTCTATTTTATCCCCAGCCGCGAAAACATCTGCTTTAACTTCATCTCCAACTTTAACATCAGCTGAATCTACTCTAAATTCTCTTAAATGTTTTTTAGCTGTTAATTTTGATTTTGCAAAATGTCCTTTTTCTGGTTTGTTAATATGTTTATCTTTGATTTCTCCAAAACCTAATTGTACTGCTTCGTATCCATCAGTTTCAACTGATTTAACTTGTGCTACTGTACATGGTCCTGCTTCTATAACTGTTACTGGAATAACATATCCGTTTTCATCAAATATTTGTGTCATTCCAACTTTTTTTCCTATAATTGCTTTCATTTTTAAATTTCTCCTCCCATTGGCTGACTTTATCGCCAGCATAAGCTTTTAAATTTTATTTTCTAAATAATTAAAGTTTGATTTCTATATCAACACCAGCTGGTAATTCTAATTTCATTAAACTATCAACTGTTTTTTGTGTTGGGTAAAGAATATCAATAACTCTTTTATGTGTTCTCATTTCAAATTGCTCTCTAGCATCTTTGTGTTTATGAGGACTACGTAATATTGTTACTATTTCTTTTTGTGTAGGTAATGGAATAGGACCTGAAACTTTAGCTCCTGTTCTTTTAGCAGTATCTACTATTTTTTCAGCAGACTGATCTAAAACTACATGATCATAAGCTTTTAATCTTATTCTGATTTTTTCGCTTCCTACAACTTTGCTTGTTGTTGCCATATTTTTCCCTCCTTATATAAATTAATGTCGCAGAGCTTTGCTCCGTAGCGATTTTGCAATCGCCATGACTTCCTATGGCAAGTTAAACGCACCCTGGTGTTTCATGTAACTCCTTTAAAAATTCCCAAGTTATTCGCATGATTATCTTGGGATAAGTGCTTAAATTAACTTATCGCCTGGTCTTAGCCAAAACATACTCCACAAGAGTTCCCTCCGCCAAATAGCTTGACGTAGCCACATCTTGCTTCTTCGCAAATCTACATGCCTTTCTATTATACAACGCTTATTTCCGTATGTCAAGTGGTTTCTGTAATTTTTTTGTAACATTTTAAGATTATATAAAAAATATGCAAAAATTCGTTTCAAACTCAAAATTTGTTTTTTATGTAAATTTATGTTATAATAGTTATATAAGAGCTATTTGCTCAAAAATTTAAGGAGGTTCAAATGATGAACACACAACACGTCACAGCACCATCGGTCACAGAAAAACACATTCATAAGGTACTTTTCAAACCCCAAGGAATTCTAGCATTCGTTCATTCAATTTTACCCGAAGGAGGAATCCTAAGGTTTGATAAAAACCAAAACTTTGCATGTGCTTGTTTTGATAATACTATTGATTTCAATGATTTTCAAAGCAAACTTTCACTTGTAACAAACTTTTAATCTCCTACCGCCCAAGTTTATTACTTGGGCGGTTTTTTTGTAAACAAAAAAGACACCCATCAAGGATGTCTTTTATTGTTATCAATTTATTATTCTGCATCTGACTCAGGAGCTTCATAAGCTTCTAATACAGCTTTTTGAATTTTCTCTCTTGTCTCAGCATTGATTGGATGAGCTATATCTTTGAATTCTCCGTTTGGAGTTTTTCTGCTAGGCATAGCTATGAATAATCCATTTTGGCTTTCGATAACTTTTATGTCGTGTACTGCGAACTCATTATCGAATGTTACAGAAGCAACAGCTTTCATTCTGTTTTCTGAATTTACTTTTCTTAAACGTACGTCTGTTATTTGCATCTTAGTGCACCTCCATTGAAATTATGTATGTACATATATAATTATGTACAATTTTATTATTCGTCAAAAAATATTTTTTTCCTTCTATTTTTTACAATATTTTATAATATTTTCATATAATTTTATTATTTCACTTTTTTTAAATTTTATACATATTATAATATATAATTTCCTATTGAAATTTTGCGAATAAAAGTATATAATCTATTAGAAATCAATATAAAGGGGCGAATTTTAATTGGCTAATATAGATATTTTAAAAAATTATAACCATATACATATGATAGGAATTGGCGGAGTAAGTATGAGTGGTATAGCAGAGATGCTTAAAACTTGGGGATTTACAGTTACAGGTACAGATTCCAACTTATCTCCTATAATTAGAAAATTACAAAGATCTGGAATATTCGTAAGAGTAGGAACTGATTTTGAAAACCTTGAAAAAGCTGATGTTGTAGTTTATACAGCTGCTGTTAAACAAGATGACCCCGAGCTTGTAAGAGCAAGAGAACTCGGTATACCTACAATAGAAAGAGCAGATTTTTTAGGAAAAATTACAACTTGTTTTGAAGATACTATTGGAGTATCTGGAACTCATGGAAAAACAACAACAACTTCTATGATTTCATGTTGCTTCTTACGTGCAAATATGGACCCTAATATTCAAGTTGGTGCAATATTAAAACAAATAAATGGTAATTACAGAATTGGTAAAAGCGAATATTTTATATTAGAAGCATGCGAATATGTTGAAAGTTTCTTAAAATTTAGGCCAAAATCAGAAGTTGTTTTAAATATAGATAATGATCACTTAGATTATTTTAAAACATTTGATAATATAAAAAATGCATTTATAAGATATGTTGCATTACTCCCAAAAGACGGCTATCTAGTTCTTAATGCGGATGACGAAAATTGTTTAGAATTAAGAAATCACTCAGATGCAAAAGCAGTTACATATTCTATCAAAAATCCTTATGCGAATTTTAGAGCAAAATGTATTTCTTTTGATAGAAATGGTTTTCCAAAATTTGATGTATATTTAAATGGAAACTTTTATAGTACAATTAAACTTTCAGTTGCAGGAGAACATAATATTTCTAATGCATTAGCATGTATAGCAATATGTCATTCTTATGGAATATCTAAAATGTACATAAAAGATGCTTTGGCTAATTTTACTGGTGCAAATCGCCGTTTAGAATATAAAGGAACATTTAATAATGCAAGTATATTTGATGATTATGCTCATCATCCAACTGAAATCATTGCAACAGCAAATGCTATAAATAATAAACAATTCAACCAATCTTGGTGTATATTCCAACCACATACATATAGTAGAACTAAAAATTTATTAGATGATTTTGCAAAAGCTTTAATAAATTTTGATAATATTATAGTAACTGATATTTATGCTGCAAGAGAAGAAAATATATACGGAATTTCTTCACAAGACCTAGTTGATAAAATTAATGAAATGGGTAAAAAAGCAATATTTATATCCGACTTTAACAATATTTCAAATTACTTAAAAAACCATGTCCACGGCGATGATATAATAATTACCTTAGGGGCTGGAACAATTACAAATTTATCAAAATATTTAATTTAGAAACAAAAAAGAAAGCTATAAGCTTTCTTTTTTTGTTTTATACTACTTCAAAAATCCATTTATTATTGCTTCTTCTGCTTCCTTCTCTGTTAAGCCTAATGTCATAAGTTTATTTAATTGCTCTCCTGCAATTTTTCCAATTGCTGCTTCATGAATAAGATTTGCCTCTTGGCAATTCGCCTCAATTTTAGGAACAGCTATAACTTTTGCATTATCTTTAATAATCGCATCACATTCAACATGTCCAAAACATTTATTATTTCCACTAATATTAGAAATAAATTCTTGTACAGATTTCTCTGTTGCAACCGACCTTGATGTAACTTTAACACTAGAATTTTCTCCATTTAATTTAACATCAAAAATTGTTTTTGCAAATTGTGTTCCGTGAGTCATTATTTTTTCAGTAATTATTAAATTAGTATTATTTTCTATTTCACCTTTTGCCTCTCTTATTGTTGAATCTACACCTTTTATTTGTACAGATTCCATTTCTAATGAGCTTCCATCTTTTAAATAAACTTCTGTTACTGGATTTAATATTCTTTTTCCTTTTCCATTACCTTGTCCGTAATGTTTTTCTATGTATTTAACTTCTGAACCTTCTTCTAGAAAAAATCTATGAATTCCATTATGTTCAGAATCTTCATGATGGTCATTATGTATTCCACAACCTGCAATTATTACTACATTTGAATTTTTACCTATATAAAAATCATTATATACAACATCTTTCAATCCACTTTCTGTAATAATAACTGGTATATGTATAAATTCTTTTTTTGTATCTTCTTTTACAAATATATCTATTCCTGACCCGTCTTGCTTTGTTACAATATTTACATTATCAGTTATTTGTCTTTCTATTGCTTGTCCATCTTTTCTTATATTATATGCGCCCGTGTATTTAGAAGTATCAGCTATAATTTCTAGAAGTTCTTTATCTGTATTATTCATTATCTGTACCTCCTAATTTACAACACACTTTATCTTTAACAACTTTATCAAATAATTCCTCTTTCGTTCCAATGTTCTCAATTTTTCCAGAATTCATTAATATAAGCTCGTCTGCTATATTTAAAATTTTCTCTTGGTGTGAAATTATTAAAGTTGTCCCCTTTGTTGTTTTTCTTAAATCTTCAAAAACTTTTATTAAATTATTGAAGCTCCACAAATCAATTCCAGCTTCTGGCTCATCAAAAACTGTAAGTTCTGAGTTTCTAACTGCAACTGTTGCTATTTCTATTCTTTTTAATTCTCCTCCTGATAATGAGTTGTTTATTTCTCTATCAACATATTCTTTTGCACAAAGACCAACTTTTGCTAATACATTACATGCCTCTGCTTTATTTATTTCTTTCCCAGAAGATAGTTTTATTAAATCATAAACTGTTATTCCTTTAAATTTAACAGGTTGTTGAAACGCAAAAGATATACCATTTTTTGCTCTTTTATCTATACTCCAATTAGTAATATCTTTTCCATTAAATATAATTTTACCCGAATCAGGTTTTACAATACCCATAATAATTTTAGCTAATGTTGATTTCCCAGAGCCATTAGGTCCAGTTATTACTATAAATTTATCATCTTCTAGTTTTAAAGATACATCATCTAATATCTTTTTCTCATCTCTTGTAAAGCATATATTTTTAAGTTCTAACACTATTTTTCCCCCTGTTTGCTTTCTTCTTTTCTATATCTTAAAGGACATTTTTTCTTTATAAATTCTGCAAATCCCCTTGATGTTCCTATTTCAAATCCTTCTTTATCTAATATCATTGATTTATTGTCATCTGTATATAAAAAGAAATTTTCATCTGTTTCAAATACCTTTTTAATTTCAAAATATGTCATTCTTTCAAATTGTCTTTTATACTTTACTTTTATATGTCTCTCATAAAAGAAAAAAGTAAATTCTTTATTTTTTTGTTTTTTACTTTTATCTTTATTCTTTTTAACCATTAGTTTTTTTATAAAATAAAATAAAACTCCCAAAATAATTAATATTAGAAAACCAATCCAATTTAAATTTATTATATTATATAATACCATATACAAAATTGGTATAGTAATTAATATTGCATTTCGCAATTCTTTCTTTCCATATTTATCTTGATGAAAATTTTTAAAATTATCTCTGTTCTCTTTGTCGTATTTTGTTGTATTTTTAAATAGTATTTTCAATTTCCTTCACCTACTCCTTTTTCTTTTGCTTCATTTACACATTAATATCATACCACTATTTTTGTAAAAAATAAATACTCTAATGCTAATTTATTGCTACTTTTGTAAATATTGTTTTATTTTTTGCATTTCTTTTTTAGCTGTTTTATAGCCAATATTATATAATTCTTCAATTTTATTAGTTTCTAATAAGCCTATATCTTCTGTCCTTACATTCAATAAGTAATCGATTCCCTCTATTTCATAATTATATAATTCATGCATCATAATTCCCATTGAGCCTGTTATACAATCTAATATATTTACTTTCTTTTTTTCTTTTTTATCCTCTGAAAATGTTACACTTATTATTTTATCGCTTCCTAATTCTTTTAATTCTTTCCAAGGAATATTTTGTCTTACCCCACCATCTATAAGTTTTTTACCTAATATATTTGTTGGGCAAAATATCCCTGGATATGCGCAACTCGCCTGTACAGCTTTTCCAATTTCTATATTATTTTCAACATATACTTTATCAGAATAATTTCTATTGTTCATTTGTGAAGAAAATAAATAAATTGAACCGTCACACAAATTAACACTCGGTATAACTATTGGCATTTTTATATCTTTTATTAAGCATATTTTTTTCTTTTTAGCTTGTTCTTGAATAAGTTTCCTTATTTTATTTCCATTATTTAATCCTTGTATATGTATTTTTTTTGTAAAAATCAATCCTAAAACTAGTTTTATAATTGTAAAAAAATCAATTTTACTAATACTTTTTGCATATAGTTTAAATAAATCTATCATTTCTTTTGGAGTGTAACCCATTGAATACAGAGCTGTTACTATACTGCCAGAAGATGTTCCAGACAAATAATCTGGTTTTATTTTTTCTTCTTCCAATGCCTTAATTACTCCTATATGTGCCGCTCCTTTTACTCCACCACCAGATAAGCATAGACCAAGTTTCATATTATATCTCCTTCTAATTATATTAATAATTACAAAATCTTCTTTATTATTAATATATTCTATATTGAAAATTTAAGTTAATAAAAAAGATTTATACTTCAAACATACTTTTTGTTTCCATTATTTACATTTGAATTACTCTTTTGAGCGTGTTATTATTATATATAGGAGTGATACATATGATAAAAATGATTATTGAAAAGTATAAAGACATAGATGATAAAGTAAAAAAAATAATGATAAATGGTTTTAAATTCTCGTTTGCATTTTTAATACTTTCAGTTTTATTATTAGGTGCATACCAAGTATATATGTTGCCTATAATATTTACATGCGGAACTATACTATTTAAAACCGGAATAATGTTTATAGTAGATTTCATTATTTTAGGAGTAGGATTTGATACATTAAAAAAACAAATGGTTTAAAAAATACCATTTGTTTTTATTTATTACATAATCTACATTTTATTCATTGATTCTATAAACATTTTATTTAGCATTTGTGGATTTGCTTTTCCACGAGTTTCTTTCATAGCTTGACCAACTAAAAATCCTAATGCTTTATCTTTTCCTGCTTTGTAGTCAGCTACTGACTGAGCATTTTTAGAAAGTATTTTTAGTACTACTTCTTTAATAGCCCCTTCATCTGAAATTTGCACCCAACCTTTTTCTTCTATTATTTTTGAAGGCATTTGTGTGCTATCTTCAAACATTTCTTCTAACACTTTTTTAGCTATTGCACTGCTTATTGTTCCTTTATCTATTAAACTTACAAGCTCCGCTAATCCTTCTGCTGTAAAAGGTATACTGTCTGACTCTAATTCTTTTTCATTTAATATTCTAGAAACATCTGATAATAACCAGTTTGCTACGGCTTTTCTATTGCCACAAATTCCAGATGCCCTTTCAAACATATTTGATAAGTATTTTGAAGATGTTAATATATTGGCATCTTTTTCACTTAATCCATATTCATTTAAATATCTTTCTCTTCTGCTTTCTGGCATTTCTGGCAAGTTGTTTTTTATGTTTTCTATATATTCTTCTGATAATCTAATTGCTACTAAATCAGGCTCAGGAAAATATCTGTAATCTTGTGCATCTTCTTTACTTCTCATTGAAAATGTTTTTCCAGATACATCATCCCATCTTAGAGTTTCTTGGGTAATAACTCCCCCATTATCTATAATTTCTACTTGTCTTCCTATTTCGTATTCAATAGCTCTTATCATACTTCTAAATGAATTTAAGTTTTTCATTTCAGTTCTTGTTCCAAATTTATTACTTCCTTTTGGCATTATTGAAACATTAACATCTGCTCTTAATGAACCCTCTTGCATTTTACAATCTGAAACTTCTATGTATTCAAGAATTGCTTTTAACTTCTTCAAATATTCTTCTGCTTCTTTGCTTGATCTCATATCTGGCTCAGAAACTATTTCTATTAATGGAACTCCTGCTCTATTTAAATCTACTAAACTTCCGTTTCCATAAGGGTCATGATTTAATTTTCCAGCATCATCTTCTATGTGTATTCTAGTAATCCCTATTGTTTTAGGTCCGTTTTCTGTTTCTATTTCTATTTTACCATGTTCACACAGTGGTTTATCATATTGTGATATTTGATATGCTCTTGGTGTATCAGGATAAAAATAGTTTTTTCTATCATTTTTACTATCTCTTGATATTTCACAACCTGTTGCTAAACCTGCTTTAACTGCATACTCAACAACTTTTTCATTTAAAACTGGTAAGCTACCTGGCATTGCCATACATACTGGGCATACATGCGTATTAGGAGCTCCACCAAATTCAGTAGGACAAGAACAAAATATTTTTGTTTTAGTAGAAAGTTCTGCATGAACCTCTAAACCTATAACTACCTCATAATCTTCTCTTGGCATAAAATTTCTCCTTATTTCTTAAATTCTGGTTTATATTTTTCTCTAAATTTTGTTTTTTGCTCATAAGTATATGCTGCATTTAATATTGTTTCTTCACTAAATTGTTTTCCTATTATTTGTAATCCTATTGGCATTCCTGTTTTGTCTACTCCACATGGAATCGATATCGCTGGAACCCCTGCTATATTTATAGATACTGTACAAATATCTGCTAAATACATTTCTAATGGATTGTTTGATTTTGCATCCATATCAAATGCTACTGTTGGTGATGTTGGAGTTAATAATACATCATATTTTTCAAAAGCTTTATCAAATTCTCTTTTTACTAATGTTCTTACTTGTTGAGCTTTTTTGTAATATGCATCATAATATCCTGATGATAAAACATAAGTACCAAGTATTATTCTTCTTTTTACTTCATCCCCAAAACCTTCTGTTCTTGAATTTACAAATAAATCATTCAAATTCTCATAATTTTGTGTTCTATAACCATATCTTATGCCGTCAAATCTTCCCAAGTTTGAACTTGCTTCTGCACATGATATGATATAGTAAGTAGCTAGCGAATAATCTGCAATTGGAAGAGAACATTCTTCTACAATAGCTCCCATTTCTTTATATTCTTCTATTGCTTTTTCTATTACTTCTTTAACTTCCGAATTTATTCCTTCTGCTAAGAATTCTTTTGGAACTCCTACTTTTAAACCTTTTACATCATTTTTTAATGATTTAGTATAATCTACTTTTTCCATATTTGTTGATGTAGTGTCTTTTTCATCATGTCCAGCAATCATATTTAAAAGTATTGCACAATCTTCTACATCTTTAGTAATAGGACCTATTTGGTCAAGCGATGAGGCATATGCCACTAAACCATATCTTGAAACTAGTCCATAAGTTGGTTTTAATCCTACAACTCCACATAAACTTGCTGGTTGACGAATTGAACCACCTGTATCTGAACCTAATGCCCAAGGCACCATTCCTGCTGCTACCGCTGCTGCACTACCACCGGAAGAACCTCCTGGCACTTTGTTTAAATTCCATGGATTACAAGTTCTCTTAAATGCAGAGTGCTCTGTTGAAGATCCCATTGCAAATTCATCCATATTTAATTTTCCTAAATTTATTAGGTTTTGTGCATTTAATTTTGCTATTACTGTTGCATTATATGGTGCTACAAAGTTTTCTAACATTTTAGAACTACAAGTTGTTTGTATACCTTTTGTACAAATATTATCTTTTATTCCTATTGGAATACCTGCATATTCAGATTTTATCTCTCCATTTTTCACTTTTTCTTCAACTTGTTTTGCTTGTTCTAATGCAGTATCTGTTAAATTTGTAACAAATGCTTTAACCTCTGGTTCTTTTTCCACTATTCTATCTACATATGCTGTATTTATATCTGTAATAGTTAACTCTTTATTTACTAACTTTTCTTTTAATTCATGTACTGTTAAATCAGTAATGTTCATTAATTCTACCTCCTATAATACCTTCGGTACTCTAAACATATTATCTTTTTGCTCTGGTGCGTTTTGTAATAGTGCTTTATTGTCCTCAAATACTTTAATTTCATCTTTCCTAAACACATTACACTTTTCTATTGCACCCGCTGTAATATCCAAACCTTCTACATCTGCTTTGTTCACAATGTTTGCAAAGTTTAAAATATCTTGAAGATTTTTTATATATTCTGGTATTTCTTCTTCATTTAATTTTAAATTAGCAAGCTTTGCTATATGTAAAATTTCTTCTTTACTAATTTCCATTTAATCATCTCCTAAACTTTATAGCCGTAATTATATAACGAATTTACAAAAAATACAAGTATTACACTTCTTTTGTTTAAAATAATTAGAAAAGGCACCTAGAAAATTCTAGGTGCCAAAAGCGGGTTAAGAATTAAATTTTATTAAATCTTAAATATTCCGCAATTGTTGCTATTACCTCGCTGTTTGTAGGAATACGATTTTTGTTTCCGAATACTTCAAGAATTGTCGCCTCATCTCCAATTGCATATATTCTTGATATAGCATGTCTAATGGCTCTTTCCACTCTTTGAGGAGTTGTGTCAAATTCTTTTGCTATTGTAGGATAAAGCTCTCTTGTAATAGCTATATTCCCATATTTCAAATTGCATATGATTGCTGAACGAAGGTAATCATACCCTTTAATGTTCGCAGGTACCCCGAGCTTATGAATTATCTTGGTGACATCTTCATAAGTTCTTTCTTGTGGCTCCTGCTGAATTGGTGTTACGGCAACTTCGGAATCTTTTTCATCTTCTTCTACTACTTTACAGATTCTTTCCCAATCTTCATCAGGAAGGTTTGCAAGTAATCTTACTACTCTCCGAATTTCTGTCATTGTTCTTCTTGTCATTTTTTTCCTCCGGATATTTTTTAGCGTCCCCGCTTTTATTTTACATGGAATAATCCAATACATATATTATATCATATTTTACATAATATGTCAAAAAAATAAAAGACCTAGAAAAACTAGGTCTTTTGTTACGGTTAGCAATTCTGATATGAAAGATATGTAATAATTCCAGAAATAAACTCCGTATTTGTAGTTTTACCTTTATCACGAGAATATGAATTTCCAAATATTTCAATGAGTTTATCATAATCTCCAATATACCATGTTTTTTCAATAGCATGACGAATAGCTCGTTCAACTCTTACAGTCGTACTATTTATCATTTTAGCTATTGTAGGATAAAGTAACTTCGTAGTTCTACTCAACATATCAGGATTCTCTATACAAAGCATTACTGCTATCTGTATACATTTATACCCTGAAAGATTAGTTGGTATTCCAATCTCCTTTAAGAGATTATAAATTTTCACTTCATCTATACAGATTTTTTCTGTATCTGCACTCTTTACAACTATTTCCTTAGGTATATAGCTTATTTTTTGATCTTTTCCTGAACCAAGTTCATCCAATTCGGATTGAAAAAGTTTTGTTAAATTTTTCATTAACCGAATTGCATCTTCCATTACCTGAATTTTTTCTTCTCTTGTCATAATATTGTACTCCTAGATGTTTTGCGTCCCCGCTTTTAATATTTTGGATTTTTTTCCAATATATATATTGTACCACAATTTACATAAAAAGTCAAAAATAAAAGACCTAGAAAAACTAGGTCTTTTGATGCAGTTAGCTATTCCGGATATAAAATACAATTCCTGCTATAAATTGCGAATTTGTAGTTTTACCTTTTTCGAGAGAATATGTAGATTTAAATACCTCATGTATTTTATTTATATTCCCCGTGAAGAATGCTATTTCTATAACATACCTCATACTTCTTTCAACTCTTATCCAAGTAGTATTAAACTCTTCTGCAACTTTAGGATATAATACTTTAGTTACGCTATCTAATAATGTTGGATCATTATATGTAAGAACAATTGCTGTCTTTAAATATTGATATCCTTTACTATTAGATGATATTCCTATCTCATTTAAAATATTACATACCTTCTTTTCAAGTTCTTCTTCACTCTTTTGAAGTAATTTTGCTTTTAAGCATGCCCACTCAGAATCAGAAAGTTTTCTAGCCTCTTCAATTATCCGGATTGTTTCTTGTGTCATATTCTTCTCCTAGATGTTTAGCGTCCCCGCTTTTAATATTTTGGATTTTTTCCAATATATATATCATATCATATTTTACATAAAATGTCAAAAGCGCTGGTTTTACCAACGCTTTTAATTTATACTGTTATATCTCTTTTCCATAATATGCGTCTAGCATAATTTGTCTTATCTCTGGAACTAATGGTACTCTTGGATTTGCAAATGTACATTGATCTGAGAATGCTTTATCTGCTAAATCATCTAACTTTGCTAAAAATTCTTTTTCATCTATTCCTGCTTCTTGTAGTGATTTGGGCTCATTAATATTAGCACTTAATTCTTGAATTGATTTTATTAATGAATTTACTCCTTCTTCTGTTGTATTAGCATTTAATCCTAATTTTCTTGCTAAGTTAGCATATTTTTGATCTGCTATAAAATATTCATATTTAGGGAATGATACAAATTTTGTAGGCATTATACTATTGTATTTTATAACATAAGGTAAAATTATTGCATTTGCTCTACCATGTGGTATATGGAATTCTCCACCTAATTTGTGAGCAATTGAATGATTTAATCCTAAAAACGCATTTGTAAATGCCATACCTGCTATACAGCTTGCATTATGCATTTTTTCTCTTGCTTGTTTATTATCTCCATGTTCATATGCTTCTTGCAAATTATTAAATACTAATTCAACCGCTTTTTCTGATAAGCCATCAGTGTAATCAGATGCCATATTAGAAACATACGCTTCTATTGCATGTGTTAAAACATCCATACCAGTATCTGCTGTGATTGATTTTGGAAGTGTCATTACCAAATCTGGGTCTATTATTGCAACATCTGGTGTTAATTCATAATCTGCTAATGGATATTTCATATTCTTTTGTTTATCCGAAATAACTGCAAAAGATGTTACTTCTGAACCCGTTCCTGATGTCGTTGGTATTGCTACCATTTTTGATTTTACACCAAGTTTTGGGAATTTATAGGTACGTTTTCTAATATCCATAAATTTAAGTTTCATTCCCTCGACATCTGCATCTGGATGCTCATAGAATAACCACATACCTTTTGCAGCATCTATTGCACTTCCTCCTCCTAATGCTATTATTACATCGGGTTCAAATGCATTCATTGCACTAACTCCTCTTTTTATTGTCTCAAAAGATGGGTCTGGTTCAACATCTGCAAATATTTCTGAATGAACATAGTCATTTCTTTTTCTTAAATGATATAGTATTTTATCTACATATCCTAATTTAACCATTGAATCGTCTGTTACTATAAATGCTTTTGTAATCTCTGGCATTTTTTCTAAATATGAAATTGAACCAGCTTCAAAATATATTTTTTCTGGAATTTTAAACCATTGCATATTAACTCTCCTTTTTGCTACTCTTTTTATATTTATTAGATTAACTGATGATACATTTGATGTTGTTGAATTTCCTCCAAATGAACCACAACCTAGTGTTAACGAAGGCATATTTGTATTGTATATATCTCCAATTGCACCATGTGTTGATGGTGAGTTAACAATGATTCTTCCTACTTTTACTCTCTTAGAATATTCTTCTATTATTTCATCATTTTCTGAATGAATTGCAGCTGAATGTCCAAGTCCTCCAAATTCAATTAATTTTTCTGCTAGTAATATTCCTTCTTCACTGTTTTCTACTTTATAGTATGCTAAAACAGGACTTAACTTTTCTCTTGAAAATGGATATTCTGCTCCAACACCTGTTTCTTCTACGACAATTACTTTTGTATTTTCAGGAACTGTAATTCCAGCCATTTCAGCTATTTGCATTGGGCTTTGACCTGCTATTGCTCCTATTAAGGTATTTCCTTTTTCTTTATTAAACATTGCTGTTTGTAGTTTTTGTTTTTCCTCTTCTGATAAGAAATAGCATCCAAATTCTTTCATTAATTTTTCAAATTCTTCTGTAATTTCTTTATCTACTATAACTGCTTGTTCAGATGCACAAATCATTCCATTGTCAAATGATTTTGACATTACTAAATCATTTACAGATGTTTTTAATTTTGCACTTTTTTCTATATAACATGGCACATTTCCAGGTCCAACACCTAATGCTGGTTTTCCTGATGAATATGCTGCTTTTACCATTCCTGTTCCACCAGTCGCTAAAATTAGATTTACCTCTGGATGATGCATAAGTGCACTTGTTGCTTCAACTGATGGCTCTTCTATCCACAAAATACAATCTTTTGGTGCACCAGCTGATATTGCTGCATCTCTAACAATTTTAGCCGCTTCAACACTACATTTTTGCGCTGATGGATGAAAACCAAATATTATTACATTTCTTGTTTTAGCTGAAATTATTGACTTAAACATAGTTGTAGATGTTGGGTTAGTCACTGGCGTAACACCTGCTATAATTCCAATAGGTTCTGCAATTTCCTCATACCCTTCTTCTTCATTTTCAGCAATTACTCCAACCGTTTTATTGTATTTTATATTATGATAAATATACTCAGTAGCAAACATATTCTTAGTAATTTTATCTTCATAAATACCACGTCCTGTCTCTTCCACAGCCATTTTTGCAAGTTTCATATGGTTGTCCAGACCTGCCATTGCCATTTCTTTAACAATATTATTGATAGTTTCTTGATCTAGATTCATATATTCTTCTGATGCAATTTTTGCTCTTGCAACCAGGTCATCTATCATATTTTTAATTCTGAGTTTTTCTTCTTCACTTAATTCTTCTGCCATAATATTCCTCCTATTTTAATTATTGCCAAATTATTATATATTATACCTTTTTAAAATTCAAGTACAAGCATAAAAATAAAGCATATAATAATTATATGCTTCATTTTTGTTTTTATTAATATAAATAATTTTGTGGATTTTTGCTTACTCCGTTTACACGAACTTCGAAATGTAAGTGATATCCCGTTGCAGTTCCCGTTTTACCAACTGTTGCAATATTTGTTCCGGCCTCTACTGTTTGCCCAGCTGATACTTTTAAACTATTGCAGTGAGCATAATATGTTTTTACACCATTTCCGTGATTAATTATTACTAATTTTCCAAATGAGCCTTTTGTGCCTGCAAACTCTACTGTTCCAGATGCAGCTGCATATATTGGTGTTCCACAACCAGCTGCTATGTCTAACCCTTTATGGTTTGTACTACCAATTCCACCAGGAGATACACGGTAACCAAATCTTGATGTTATTGTTCCAGCAAGTGGTTTTACAGTAAATTTTACTCCATTAACACTTTCAGATTTTGTTACTTTTGAAGCTGCTTGTGCAGCTTTTTTTGCTGCTGCGGCTGCTTTCTCCTTAGCAATTTTTATATCATCTGCTTTTTTTGCTGCTTTTAATTCAGTAGCAATTGTTTTTTCTGCTTCTTCGCTACTTACAGCTGATATTTCACTATAATCATCTGAATATACTTGAACAATACCTAAGTTTTTTGTATATTTTTTTGCATAATCTTCTTTTAATTCATCAATAATTTTTTGCGCTTCTTCTTCACTAGATACATATGTTTTATTTGTACCACCTATTGATATAGCATAATTTGTATATTCTATTGAAACTTGCTGTGCAATTTCTGTTCTAAGTAATTCCTCATTATTTTCTATGTTTCTATCTACAAGTTCTAGTTTAAAAGTAGGTGTTGTTTTAAGCTCTACGAAAGCTATATTTTTACCTTCTTGGGCTTCTACTTTTTCACTAATATATTTATCTATATCATTTTGTGATTCTACATATCCTATAACTTCACCATCAATAGCTACTTCGTATTGTGGTGTATATTTAATTAATATTATAGCCATTACTATTATAAATGCTATTGAAGCTGTTCTAAGTACTTTAAATAACTCTTTTGTGTAGTATATTAATTTTCTGTTTAAAATAAATAAACACTCTCCTTTTATACTATATTTTTTACAGCACAAAATTAATTATACTACAAATTTTAAAATATGTCAAATTTTGTATACTTATTAGTCGAAATATGAGCTTATTTGTTGTAAATCATTAAAACTATTCTGGCGTAAAACCTCATATACAACTATTGCAACAGAGTTTGATAAATTTAATGAGCGTAACCCTTCTTTCATTGGAATTCTTATAGCTTTATCTATATATTGCTTTAATAAATCTTCTGGCAAGCCTTTTGTTTCTTTTCCAAATAGCAAAAATATTTCATCATATTTAGTGTATGTAATTTCTGAATAAGTATGTTTTGATTTAGTACTTACTAAAAACATCTTATCTAAATCTACTTTATATTTATTTAAAAACTCATTTAGATTTTCATGTTCTTCTATATCCAATTTATCCCAATAATCTAAACCTGCTCTTTTTAAGTATTTATCATTTACTTC
Organism: Clostridia bacterium; assembly: GCA_045537285.1. Taxonomy (GTDB): domain Bacteria; phylum Bacillota; class Clostridia; order TANB77; family CAG-508; genus HGM13634. The sequence continues at coordinate 21,794 of JAZSPC010000037.1, read as the reverse complement.
AAATCCTAATGGCTTTACTAAATGAAGTTTTGCGCCTGTTGCAGCACATGTTCTTGCTATATTTCCTGTATTTTGTGGTATTTCTGGTTCTACCATTACTATATTTATTTTCATATTTTTTCCTTTCAAAAAGCAGGCCTAAACCTGCTTTTGTTAATTTTATTCTATTCCATTGTATAACCATAATATGTTGCTTCTATTTTTGATGGAGCAACTTCTGTTAATACTTCTATATTTGTGTAATCTTCAAATGTTAAAATTTCTGGTAAATCTATTGTTTCCGTATCATCTGATGTCGCTAGTACATAATATGATTTAACAGGTTGTCCCAATTCATACTGCTCTTTAAGATATTCTTTCCATAAGCTTACATTTGTATATACGGTCATGTCTGGACGTATAATAATACGTGCATCATTATATGTTGAAGAATTTGTTACATTATATCCTACAATTCCTGCCATTGACGTACTTATATTTTTTCTTTCAAAATGTGTATTTAAACCTATATTTGATAAAACGGTTCCATAATTTCCTATATTAATATAGTAATAATAACTAGTAGATGCTACATTACCTAGAAGTTGCCAATTTTCTGTATCATCACCAGTATATATACTTTCTTTAATACATCTTATAGCTTTTCCATTGGCATAATCTATATAGTCTGAATAATTTCCTATTTTCCTTAATGGCTGGTCCAAGTATATATTAGTTGTTATAGGCTCTACATAACGCTCATAATCTGTTGAAGTATCTCCATACTCTACTTGTAATTCATACGTTCCAGCAAATGGATTTTCTCCAGCATTTATTGTTTTTTGTATATACGTAGACATATAATAAAGGGGTTCATTAAATATAGGATTCTCCCCATAATATTTATTTCCTGTATTAACACCATTCCAATATGTGTTAACCGAAATTATTTCATTTGTATCCACATTCCTGCATTTAGCTTTCATCACAGTCCCAACTTGTCTTACGTGGTCTTTAATAAAACTACCTCCAACATTAATGTTAGACAAGTGTAATACTACTTCTTTGGTTTCTAATGCTTTACCTGAAATAGTAATTGTTCCATTTTCATTTTGTATAACAGAAATCCCATTAATAGTAACTGTTCGTTGATTTGGTTTTGCTATGTTCTTGCCACTTACTTTAACTGGTATTTTATAACCATATGGCTCATATTCATTAACTTCACTTACATAGATATTCTCAAATCTAACTTGTGCTGGTTCCACACTTCCATAATTAAAGAACATCCTCAAACGCACACTACTTTGCCCTGTATATGTGAATGTTCCTTGCACATTCTTTGTGCCATCTTTTGTAAATGTGTGCGCCGTATAAGTACTATCAGTCAAACCAAAAGCCACTACTGTGTTGTTTTTTGTTTGTTTTCCACTAACAACTATATCTCCACCATAATAGTATGTTTTACCAATTTCTAATCCTAAATTTTGATCTGTTATATAAGTATAATCATATTCACCTGGTGTGCTTGTTAATTCTAAATTACTTTTAAAATTATCATAGTTATAAGTAACATGTGGTGTACTTGTAGATATTTGTATTTTTGTTAAATCTGCAAGGTTACTTGTTTTATCCCCCATGCTTTGCACTTCTACTGGATTAGTTGGACTTGGGGTTCCGTTTTGCACACTGTTTCCATATATTTTTAAATTTTCTACGTTAGCTGTAAAAGTTTTAGTTAATTCTAATGAAAAACTATTTTCTATTGTTTCTGTTAATATTTGAGCATTTTTCTTTCTAATGGCTGTATACGCTCTTTCGTATGCATCTAAATCTGTATCTCCATGTGAATAAATACTACTTAATATATTTAATTGTTCCTTTGCATTTTTAGATCTATTTATATTGCTTCCAAAAGAAATTATTAAAAATCCTGTCATAAATAATAATCCAACTAAAACAAATACCGTAATTGAACCTTTATTATCTCTTATTCTCATAATTTTATCTCCTGTATAATAGATATTAAATATTAAAACTTAATTTTTAATATATTTTTCCCATCATATCAGTATTATATTATATCTTTTTTTTTAATTCAATATAATTGACAGAAATTTTGTTTAATTATATACTTATATTGTTAATTTATTTAAATAAAAAGGAGGTTTCAAGAAAATTTTTATGAACGATTTAATTGAAATTAGATGGCACGGAAGAGGCGGTCAAGGTGCAAAAACTGCTTCACTATTACTTGCAGATGCTGCATTCAATACCGGAAAATATATTCAAGGTTTTCCTGAATATGGTCCAGAAAGAATGGGAGCACCAATTACTGCATATAACCGTATAAGTAACAGCCCTATTACAATTCACTCAAATATTTATGAGCCTGATTATGTAGTAGTTGTTGACGACACATTATTAGATGCTGTTAATGTTACTTCTGGTTTAAAATCAACAGGAGGAATTGTTATTAACACAACAAAAGATGCAGATTATATAAAATCAAGATTAAATAATTATTCTGGAAAAATTTATACAATAGATGCAAGAAAAATATCAATAGATGCATTAGGTAAATATTTCCCTAATACTCCTATGCTTGCAGCAATTGTTAAAATATCTGGTGTTATGACAGATGAAGAATTGTTAGAAGATATGAAATCATCTTTTAAGCATAAATTTGCAAAAAAACCAGAGGTTATTGAGCCAAATATGAAAGCATTAGAAGTTGCTTTAAAAGAGGTTAAAGAAATTTAATTTAAGGAGGAAATTTCATGGAAATTACAACAAATACACCAGCCGAAAAATTAACAATTGGTGGAAATATATATGAAGCTGGAAATGCTAGAAATTTTAAAACTGGTGACTGGCGTAGCGTAAAACCTGTTTTTTTATCTGAAAAATGTAAACAATGTGGTTTGTGTTTCCCAGTATGTCCAGATGATGCAATACCAGTAAATAAAGATCAAAAAAGAGAAGATTTTAATTATGATTATTGTAAAGGATGCGGCGTATGTGCGAAAGTTTGTCCATTCGGTGCAATAGCAATGGAAGAATAATTTAGAAAGGAATTGAAAATATGAGTATTAGAGAACGTTTAAGTGGTAATGAAGCTGTTGCTACTGCAATGAAACAAATTAATCCAGATGTTGTTGCAGCTTTCCCTATAACACCTTCAACTGAAATACCACAATATTTTTCTACTTTCGTAAGCAATGGTCAAGTAGATACTGAATTCGTTGCTGTTGAGAGTGAACATAGTGCTATGAGTGCTTGTATTGGTGCTCAGGCAGCAGGCGCAAGAGCTATGACTGCTACATCTGCAAATGGTTTATCTTTAATGTGGGAAATGATATACATTGCTTCAAGTTTAAGATTGCCAATAGTTTTATCTTTGGTAAACAGAGCTGTATCTGGACCAATAAACATACATAATGATCATTCAGATGCAATGGGAGTTAGAGATGCAGGTTGGGTAATGTTATTTAGTGAAAATAACCAAGAGGCTTATGATAACACAATTATGGCTCACAGAATTGCAGAACATAAAGATGTGCAATTACCTTTAATGGTATGTCAAGATGGATTTATAACATCACATTCAATTGAAAATATTGAACTTATAGAAGATGATAAAGTTAAAGAATTCGTAGGTAAATACGAACCTGAACATTATTTATTAAATAAAAAAGAACCAATAGCTGTTGGTCCATTAGATTTACAAGGATATTTGTTCGAGCATAAATTCCAACAAGCAGAAGCTATGAGAAATGCAAAACAAGTTATTTTAGATGTATCAAAAGATTTTGAAAAAATGACTGGTAGACATTACTCATTATTTGAAGAATATAAACTAGCGGATAGCGAAATTGCGATAGTTTGTATGAACTCTACTGCTGGAACTACAAAATATGTTGTAGACCAATTAAGAGAAAAAGGAATCAAGGCAGGATTATTAAAAATAAGAGTATATAGACCTTTCCCATCAGAAGAAGTTGCAAAAGCTTTATCTAAATTACAAGCAGTAGCTGTTTTAGATAAATCAGATTCATTAAATGGCTCTGGTGGTGCATTATTTGAAGATGTTGTATCAAGCCTATATGTAAATCACGTATCTGTTCCAGTTGTAAACTATATTTACGGTATTGGTGGTAGAGATACAAAAGCTGATGATATTGAATCAGTTTACAATGATTTATTAAAAATTAAAGAAAATGGAAACGTAGAAAATCCATATAGATATTTAGGTCTTAGAAGGGAGGAAAAATAGATGGCATATAATTTAAAAGAAGTTGTAGCAAATAAACCTTCTAGATTTACAGCAGGACACAGAATGTGTGCAGGTTGTGGTGCTCCTGTTGTTGGAAGAATGATTTTAAGAGCTTTAAAAGAAGATGATCATGCAGTAATTTGTAATGCTACTGGTTGTATGGAAGTTTCTACTTTCATATACCCATACACAGCATGGACAGATTCATTTATACATACAGCATTTGAAAATGCTGGTGCTACATTATCTGGTGTAGAAGCTGCATATAATTCAATGAAAAAACAAGGAAAATTACCAGAAGATGAAAACACAAAATTTATAGCTTTTGGTGGAGATGGTGGTACTTATGATATAGGTCTTCAAAGTTTATCTGGTGCTATGGAAAGAGGACACGATATGGTATATGTATGTTACGATAATGGTGCATACATGAATACAGGTATTCAACGTTCTTCTGCAACACCAAGATTTGCAGATACAACAACCTCACCTGCTGGAAAGGTTATTCCTGGTAAAATGCAATCCAGAAAAGATTTAGCAAAAGTTATGGCGGGACACCACTTGCCTTATGTTGCACAAACTGCTGCATATGGAAACTTTAAAGATTTATATGAAAAATCTGAAAAAGCTATCTATACAAAAGGGGCTTGTTTCTTAAATGTTTTAGCTCCATGTCCAAGAGGATGGGGATATCCAACAGATACTTTAATGCAAATTAATAAATTGGCTGTTGAAACATGTTACTGGCCATTATATGAAATTATAGATGGAAGATATGTAATAAACTATAAGCCAGCTAAAAAACTTCCAATAGAAGAATTTTTAAAACCACAAAAAAGATTTGCACATATGTTCAAACCTGGTAATGAATGGATGATTGAAGAATTCCAAAAAGAGGTTGACGCTAGATGGCAAGAATTATTAGATTTAGAGGAAATGACAAACAAAGAAAAAACTGAATAAAATTAAAACTCTCTACATTTTGTAGAGAGTTTTTTATGTATTTTATTATTCTTCAACTGGTGCTTCTACTGGACAAACTCCTGCACAGCTTCCACAAGATATACAAACATCTTTGTTTATTTCATATTTGCTATCTCCTTGTTTTATACATTCTACTGGACAAGCTCCTGCACATGCTCCACAAGATATACATGCGTCTGTTATTTTATATGCCATTTATTTCACCTTCTTTCATTGTTTATTGTTCTAATTTTTTTAATTCTTCATCTTCGTCTATATCTTCATCTTTTGTTACAACATCTTTTATAACTTTAATATCTTTTGCATCATATTTTTTATAGAAAAATCCTTCTCCATCTCTTAGTTTAACTCTTACCTTTTCTTTTAGAGTCTCTAATCCGTCTACTATACCTTCTCCATCTTCTGTTTTTACTGTTGCTCCTACTTTTGGAAGTCTTTTTAGTTTATCTTCATATACTTCTTGTTCATATTTTAAACAACACATTAATCTACCACAGTTTCCAGATATCTTAGCTGCATTTAATGCTATATTTTGTTGTTTTGCCATTTTTATTGAAACAGAATCAAAGTTTTCTAGGAAACTGCAACAACAAAGTTCTCTTCCGCAAATTCCATTTCCACCTATTTTTCTTACTTCGTCCCTTACCCCTATTTGTCTTAATTCTATTCTTGTTTTAAAAATACTTGCTAGTTCTTTTACTAAATCTCTAAAATCTATTCTTCCTTCTGCTGTAAAATAGAATAACAATTTACTATTATCAAATGTATATTCGACATTTGTTAAATTCATATCTAATTTATATTTTTTTATTAATTTTTCAGCAGTATTAAATGCCTCTTTTTCTTTCTTTTTATTTTCTTCATGATGCTTTTTATCTTTAAAATTTGCTTTTCTAATTATTCCTTTTAAAGGGGCATTCAAATTTGCTTCCGGCACTTCTTTGTTTGGAACAACAACCTCTGTATATTGCTCACCTATCGATGTTTCTACAATTACGAAATCACCTTTTTCAAACTTTTCTCCTTTTGGATTAAAGAAGTATATTTTCCCTGTTTCTTTAAATTTAACTCCTATTACTATCTTGTTCAAATTCATTCTCCTTTTAATTAAAAATATTAAATAATAAATTATCTATACTCATATCGTAATTACAATTTGCATTTATATTTATTTTTGTTTGCTCAACATATTTTATATAATCTATATATTTTATATTTTCTTTTGCTTTATTAATAAATATTGTATTTAAATATTCTAATATGTCTTGAATGTCATCTTTGCTGTTATATAAAATTTCTAAATTATTCATTATTTCTAATAATGAATAATTTTCTATATTGTTAAAAATTTTATCTATCTCTTCATATGTTTCTTTATTTTCATATATTTGTTTTGCTTTTCCAATACTTCCACCACAAGCCTTTAACATATTACTTGAAAACTGAGACATTTCTAAATTTTCATTAATATATTTTTTTAGCTCTTCTTCTGTTAAATCATTAAAGTATATTTTTATACATCTTGATTTTATTGTATTTAATATTTTATTTTCATTTGATACTATTAGTATTATAGTTACAAATTCTGGTGGTTCCTCTAATGTTTTTAATAAACAGTTTTGAGCATCTTTTGTTAAATGCTCACTATCGTCTATAATATATACTTTTTTATTCGATACAATCGGCAACTCTTGTACTCGTTTTTGCATTTGCCTAATAGTTTCTATTTTTATACTATTTTCTTCTTCCTCTAACTCTATTTCATAATAGTCTGGATTATTTCCATTTATGAATTCTATACAAGATTTACAGTTTTCGCATGGATTGTCTTGTTCGCTAGCACATAAAATGCCTTTTGCAAATTCTCTTGCAAATTCTTTTTTTCCAATTCCTTTTGTACCGTATGAACATATAACTATGTGATATGGTTTTATTGTTTAATGCTTTTATTAAATTTTGTTTTACCTTTTCATTTCCTATTAATTCATTAAAGTTCATTTTATTTCCTCATATTATATCATTCCGAATGCATTTAATGGCCAAAATCTAAATACTACTTTACCTTCTATTTTCTCATAAGGAATACACCCAAACATTCTTGAATCTCCACTGTCGTCTCTATTATCTCCCATTACAAATATTGTTCCTTCTGGCACTATTAAATCTATAAATTGGCCTCCTTCGGCATAAGTTTCTTCTTGTAGGTAATCTTCTTTTAATTCTTCACCATTAATATATACTTTTCCGTCTTTTATTTGAATGTGCTCACCTGGAAGTGCAATTACTCTTTTTATATAACTTGTTTTCCAAAGTTCTACTACGTTATATAAAAATTTAGAAATTAAACCTTGGGGCTCATAACCATATATAGCAGTTGGATTATCTAAATCTGCAATTTTTCCATTTTGATAGTTTTCTGTTGGTGCTTCAAATGTTATTATATCTCCTCTTTGTGGTGCATTATTAAATGTTCTATATAATCTATTTAATATTAATCTATCATTAGGCTCAAATGTTGGATACATAGATGTCTGTTTTACTATTGTAGGTGTTCCTACATAATATCTAACTATTAAAGCTAGTGCAACAGCTATTATAATACAATATATCCATTCAAGAATATTTTTTAATTGTGCTTTTTTCTCTTCACCCATAATAAGTGCCTCCTTATAATTAACATTCTTATTATATATTAAATTTGCAGTTTTATCAAGATATACTATTAATTTATATTTATTTTAAACGTTCGCTTGTTTTTATATTAAAACTATTATATATTTAATTAACCTTTCAACAGAAAGTTAGAAAGGAGGTGTATTACTACAAATGAAGAAGTACATAAAATGGACTGCATTAATCATTATTCTTTTAATATTAAAAGAAATCGATGATTGAAACGAAAAAAGACTAGGAACCGCAATTTCCTAGTCTTTTATTTGTATATTACTACAAAAAATACATAAAATTATTTGTATAAGCTAAATATATAATAACATACTTTTTGTTATATGTCAAATTATCTATTTAGCTTATTGGAGGCGAGTATCGGAATCGAACCGATGAATCAGAGTTTTGCAGACTCGTGCCTTACCGCTTGGCTAACTCGCCATAATCTCCATACAGATATTAATTTTACATTAAAATATACTTTTTTTCAAGTGTTTTTATAAAATTTATTGAATTATTAATTAATTTCCTTTTCTAAATAAATTTTATGCGTTCTAAAAAAAATTAGAACGCATTTTTTTATTTTATTCATATACATACCAAAGACCTTGTTGTTTTAGTTTTAATATCATCTGTTCATGTTCTGAATTACTTTTAGTAAAATATACTTTTCCATTTTTATCTGCAACAAAGAATAAATATTCAGTTTGGCTTGGGTCTGCTGCCGCTTGTATAGAAGATAGTGACGGACTTGCAATAGGTCCTACTGGTAATTTGCCTGTCATATTAGGTCCACGTGTATTATATGGATTATATGAGTTTAATTCACTTTTAGTTAAATCTCTTTCTCCCATATCTATTCCATAAGCATAATATGTTGTAACATCACTTCCTAGGGATATATTTTTAGCAATTCTGTTATAAAATACACTGGCAATATCTTTTCTTGCAGCCTCATTAGTTCCTTCTAGCTCCACTATTGAAGCCATTGTTAGCAACTCATGTGTTGATAAACCTTTTTTATTTTCTATATTTAATAGAACACTCTCCATTTTATCTAGCATTACTTTAAAGATTTCTTTTACAGATACATCTTTTCCATTAAAATAATATGTGTCTGGAAATAAATATCCTTCTAATGGATAATAAATGTCTTTATTTTTTATTTCCGTAGTAATAAAAGAATATTGTTCTATTAAATCGCCTATATATTCTTCATCTTTTAAAAGATTATATACATCTTCTTCGGTGTTGTTTGTACATTCTTCGATTTTATTTGCTATCCAACGTATATTTTTTCCTTCTACAAAAGTAATTATAACTTGGTCTTTCATTACTTTTCCTGTTTTTAAAAATTCTAATATTTCTTTAACATTCCAATTTGTATCTATTTGATATTTTCCTGCTTGCAATCCTTCTACATTATTCAGTTTTATATATATTTTAAATGCAAGTTCATTTTTTATTAATTTATTTTCTTTTAAAATAGCACCAATTTTATTGCTTCCAGAGCCTATTGGTATTTCTACTTCTACTTTACTGCTTTCTTTTGATACGGCTCCTAATGATGTATTATACCATATTATTGGAGTTACACACAGAAGAAGTGATATTGCAATTATTACTATAATTATTTTACTTTTCTTATTTAATTTTTTTATATTATTTAATATTTCCTTTAATTTTTCCATATTGGTACCTCGCATAAACAGAGTATATCATTTATAGTTTTAAAAGTAAATAAGAAAATATAAAAAGAAAAAAGTTCCAATTTTGGAACTTTTGGAGCGAAAGACGGGGCTCGAACCCGCGACATCAACCTTGGCAAGGTTGCACTCTACCAACTGAGCTACTTTCGCATTGAAACATTAATATAATACCAGAAATTTAGCTGTTAGTCAAGCTTTTTATAATTTTATTACTTATAATTTTTAAATATTAAATTATTTTTTCTGGGTAACAACTGTAATTTCTAATTATTTCTAATATATAATCTACTATCCCCTTTTTCCTTACTTCTTCTGCTGTTAATATTGGAATATTTAATATAGTTTCTTTTCCATATAAAAATAATACTTCTCCTATTTGAGTATTTTCTTCTACTGGGGCAATTAAATTAAAATTTGCATTTATTTCTACTCTAAACATATTCTCCGTATTATTTTTTATTGGATAGTTTTGTAAATTGTATTCACCTAACTTTAAATCTATTCCATTTTTTATTCCTTTGTCAATATTTATTCTTCCAGAATTTATATCTTTCCAAATATTAAACTCTTCTTCTATTTTTGTTTTGATATCTGCTTTTTGAAAATTTGAAAAAGTATATTCTATTAATTTTACACTGTCTGATGTCCTAATTTTTTTTGTATCTGCTCCTAAAACAATGCAAATTATATCTAAATTCCCACGTTTTGTAGATGTAACTAGGCACCTACCTGCGCCATTTGTAAATCCGGTTTTTACGCCGTATACTCCATTTAAATTTCCTAATAATTCATTTGTATTACTAATGGTTCTTGAATATCCATTTATAGTTATATTACATATTTTTGTATTTACAATATTTGCAAAAGTTTCATTTTTCAATGCATAATCCGTTAAAAGTGCTAATTCATAAGGTGTTGTATAATGTTCATCTGAATCTAAACCATGTGGTGTTACAAAATTAGTATTTTCTAGTCCTAATTCCCTAGCTTTTTTATTCATAAGCACTGCAAAACCTTCTATACTACCCCCGATATACTCTGCTAGTGCTACGGCTGCATCATTTCCAGACCTTAACATTAATCCATATAGTAAATCTCTTACCGTTATTTTATCTTCTTTGTTTAATTTTAATCTTGATCCACCTGTACCAGCTGCTTTGCTTGATATCTCTACTATATTATTTAAATTCGTATTCTCTATTACAACTAAGCTAGTCATGATTTTTGTGGTAGAAGCCATCTTAGTTCTAGTTTTTTCGTTTTTTCCATAAAGTATAGCTTTACTATCCCTATCTAAAACTATTGCATATCTAGAATTGATTCTAGGTTCATCCAGTACTTCTGATGTAGTTTCTATAACTTTTTCAATTTCTTTTATATCTACATTATCTATTCCATCATCTGCAAAAACATTAATATTATTTATTATTAAATTACTAAAAATCAAGCTGAATATAACTATTTTTTTAAACAAAAAACTCACCTATATGATTTATATTCTCATATAAATGAATTTATGATTTATACTATATATTTAATCTCATTGTCTGGAAAATATTTGTGCATTAAATCTTCCATGTATTTTTTCCCTTCTTCTTTTATAGCTGGTTTATACATATACTTTCCTTTTCCTCTACCCGTCATTATATCTTTGTTATACAAGTTTATTGCGTTTGGAAAAGCTTCTTGGTTAATAGCATTATGAACATAACTGTATGTCATAAAAATAAGTTCAAAGAAAACCTGTTTTTTAGATTTTTCTGTTAATTTGTCTTGCAACTCTTTTAATAACCCTTCATACAAAACTTTCCAGTTATCTACCAATACAATAGGTGCTACCAAAATACCAACAATATATCCCGCTTCTACTAATTTGTTTATTGCTTCAATTCTTCCACTTAATCTTGATGTTCCAAACTCTATTTTATTTATTATTTCTTCTGGATTAACACTCATTCTTATTATAATTTTTCTATTATGATTTAGTTCTAATATATGGTCTACCATATCGAATTTAGTTGGAAAAGTTAACAAGCCTTTTTCTTGGTCTTTAAAATTTTCTATTGTCCATTCCAAATTATTTGTTATAGTATTTTCTAAAATTAAATCACTGTTACTTCCTATTTCAAATACCATATTTTTATCAAATTTATTTGCAGTTTTCTTTATTTTATCTAACATATATTCTCTGTTTACAAACAACCTCAAATATGCACATTTGTTATAATTACAAACCAAATAGCAATACATACACATTGCAATACACCCAGAAGAAGTATATGGTACTAAGTAATCTGAAACCTTATGATTTTCTGTATATTTATGAGTTTTCCTTGTTGCTATAATTAGATTTCTTTTCATATATGGAAATTCTTTATTTTGTTTTTTCCTCATTTCTTCAATATTGTTATGATTTTCAATGATCACCATTGGTATATTTTGATTTTTGTAAGTATCTAATAGTCTTTTCCCAAGCTCATATTCATAAGCTTTTTCTTCATAAAAAATAGCATCTGGTATAAACATATTTCTCTCCTTTTTAATATGTTTTCCAAATGCTAAGTTTTTATGAATTTATTTTATCTATCATGGTCACAATCACATGGTTCTGGATCTCCTTTTCCATCTACCATTTGATGGTATGCCATTTCTTGAATTCTTTGAATATATGCTCTTTCTGGATCAAAACGTTGTGATTCTCTAAATGACGGGCTACTTGGTTGCGGAGCATCATCTCCATACATACGTCCTTTTGGCTGTTTAGATTCCTTTGATAACACTGGGAACAATCCGAAAGCACTTAAATACTCTGTCAAAGTACTAAAAAACCCTTTAACTTTTGACATTCTTTTTTGCCCCTGTGGAACAGCACTGTCCATTTTTGCTTTAAATTCACTTGGTGATAAATCTTTTCTCACTCCACTAATTGTTTTTTTCTCGCTCATTGAATCACGTCCTTTCTAACATAAATATATTATATCATATTTACATAAATATTGCAAATTTTCTATTTATTGGAAAGATAATGACATTACAAAATTTGTTCCTTCTTTTAATTGCATTATAACGGTCATTTTTTGTTCTTTTGTATTATCATCTACATCTGTAATAGTCAATTTATATGCATATGTTGAACCTTCAGTATAACTAGCTACTGATTTAACCTCATTTTGTTCAAATAATTGTTTCTTAATTTCATTTTTAAACATCTCTAATGTTGGATAATTTAACGCTTTAAACTCTAAATCTAATTTATCATAAACATAAGAATAATCTTCATAATTTATAGCATCTAAACATTTTTGAATATTATACCCTACTCTTTCCACAGTATTTGCTGCATTATATTTATTTAAAAACTCTGGTAAATCAATTGTATAAGTATCTAGTACCAAACTATAATTCATTATTCCTTGTTCTTTAAAAATATAATAACGCCCATATTGATCTACACATATATATTGTGTATATCTATCATTTTCTATTTTTTGATATTGTTTTATCTCCATATTAGTGTTTCTAACTTTATTTGTTTCTAGATATTCCCCAAATTTCCCAACTGTACCAAATTTAATTGATTCATATTCCACATCTAAATGTTCATATGCTAACTCTGGATTATATAAAATTTCTTCTTTATAATCATTAAATAAGTCTATTGCATATGTATCATCTGAAATATCTTCAATAACATAAAGATTATATCTATTTGATTCTATATTTTTTATTGAATCTAGTTTTAATGTGTTACCTATCTTTATATCTTTATATTTTACTTGTATATAATCTTGTAAAATAACTGAAAAAGTTTTGTTAGTAGAATCTGCCTTTATTATAATCTGGAAATTTGATATCTCATTGGTTAATTCCTCTCTTATTAAACCATTTACAATATATGCATATATATCATCTTTTTGCCTACTAACCCAAATACTATCTATGTTTGTAACCACATCACCTTTTCTGGGTAAAATTGTTAGCATATTTTCGTTTGTTATGCCAAGAAAATTAATATATTCTTGATCTAATATAGTATATGTCTTTGCTATATCAACATCTTCTTTACTATCAAACATTGTTGCATAATATTTATAAAACTTATTCACACAGTTTTTTATGGCATAATAATCTACTCTATTTGTTAATTCTTTTATTTCAGTATTTACATTATTGTTAATTGTTGGAGGTTCCTCTTGATTATTTTTTCCTTTAATAATTAATATACCATAAATTACCACCATAGCAACTATTAATATTGTTATTATTAATAACAATAAATTTCCTTTTTTCATTAGTTCCCTCCTTTTGTTATTTAAGTTGTGATTGAGTAAATGCAGAACTATTAGGTTTACCTGTATTTAAACCTGAGCTACCATCAGAACCGCTACTTGGTGTGCTTGTTGTTCCTGATGAATTTGAACCACTTGATTCATTGTCCGTTGAATCAGTTGCCCCCGTTGCTACATTAACACTTACCATATTATCTCTACTAAATACTTCAAATGACCATTCTGTTATACCATAATCATTTCCACTATATTTATATAAGATATATCTCATAACATCTTCTAATCCTTGTGTATTTGGTGAACTACTTAGCAAGCTAAATAACCAATCAGCGCCGCCTTTTTCCATCAGTCTTTCTCCTACATTTAACTTATTTCCATATATAGTTGTATATTCTATTTCTTTACCACGAGCATTATATGTTGCATTCACATCAAATATACCTGTCGTATTTTTTAACAAACTTAGGAAAAATCCTGGATTTTCTTCGACTGTTGGCACTCCACGTTCGATATATTGATTATATGTTTCATATAAATATCCTTCTTTGTAGTCTAACGCTTCTAATTTCATATTAACAGGCATATACCATGTATTTGTCCACCACTCTACCGGTCCATTTTCCATAGCATATGTTAATCTTATATTTAGTTGTTCATTATAATTACTAAATTGATATCCTTTATCTTTATCTAGTCTTTCATATAATTTACCGGTTAGATGTCCCCCAGGATTTACTAACCAAAACGCTACATCATCACCATCAAGATTTGCATACCATTTTTCAATCCTACTTCCAATTTCTTCAAATGCATAATTTCCTATACTCTTTCGAGCAAATATTGTTTTAGAATTTGATGAGTCCCTAGTATATTCTTCTGTGTCTTTATTTTTACTAATCATTATTGGTGTTTGTGGTAATGTATCTACTCTTTGACCATTATTATCTATTGTTTCAAAAGTCGATTCAGTTTGTATAGCATTATTATATTTAACGGTACCATACCATGTTTTTGCTTCTTCTACCGCTATATCAATTTTATTTTCTGTTGTTAATTTAGTAGTATATTGTTTAATTGTAGCTTCATTAGTTCTATATTCATATCTTCCAATATTAACTAATCCAAAAAAAGTAGATGGTTCTATTGTTATTTCAGCCGATGTTCCTAGTGGATCCCCTTCCATCCATTGCCCGCTTGGAACATAATAGTATTTGGTTGTACCGCTAGCTTTAAATGTTAATGCTACTTGCATTCTTTCATAGTTCGACGGAATATCATTAAATGTTATTTTTATTTTATCATCACTAACCCAACTATATGAATACTTGATTCCTTCTTTTCCTTCTGTTATTTCTTCTGTTGTATTAACTTGTTTAATTTCTTCTCCTTCTTTAACTTCTAGTGATTTGTCAATATATCCCGCAACAATCTCAACAGAAATAAGAGCCTCACAGGTAACGTTGGTCTTTTCCTCTGTTATTTCTGTTTTTTCTTCACTCTTCAACTGTCTAACTTTGTATAACTTTAATTTTATTTCTGTTTGGTTTGAAACCTTCTCAATAAAAGAATTAACAAATTCTTTACTTTCCGAAACATTTAATAAATCTACCATAAATTCAACAGGTGTTGAATACTCAGACACAATTGAATAATAGTCTATATCTTGTATATCATAAGTTTTTTGTGCTGTATCAAGTAATCCGCCCCATGAGTCATATTTTAAATACTCATCACTTATCATTTGCTTATTTATAGCCACATTTGAAAGAACAGCATCCTCCGCATCCAATATTAAATCCGCAACATCTGCGAAAGAATTAACATCTGGGTCATTATCTTCAAACGTCCACTCTACTAATTCTTCTTTAACAGTTTCGTGAGCATAAACTTTCATTCCTTTATCACCATCAGTATAACAACGTGTACTTAAATATTTCCATACTGATTGTGCATAATCACTTTTAGCGCCATATCTGTTTTTCTCAAATTCTTCTTTATAAAGTTCTGTTAAAACATCTTCGTTATAATATACCATTTCTTTTTCTTCGGTAGAACCATCACTTTTTTCTACATCAGAATAAAATCTCAGCACACCAGTTGTGCACAAATAATAATTCCTTTGTAATGCTGCATTAGGATTTCCTTCTTCATTGAAAACTTTTTTTATTGCATTTAAGACATGTTCTGCATAATTCATAGATATTTGATCTATGTTTGATCCACGCTTAATTTTATATGGATTACTTAGGGTATTATCATTTTCACATGCATCAACTTCCTGATTAGTTAATTGTATTATAATATCTGCTTTATGTGAATATTTTCCAGAGCTATACGCAAGCAACATTTTCTTTAACATTACATCATCTAAGCCTAACGCACTTCTATTAACACCTGCATTATCAAGTTGTTTTTTCATTTCTTCAAACTCAGCTTGTCCAACAATTATTAATTGTCTTGGTTGAGTTAATTCTAGTGCAGTAGGATTAAATTCGCCATTAAATTGACCCGAGACAAAGTTTACCAAATCAAATGTTTTATTAATAATCCATTTTATCGGATGAGCTAAAAAGTCTAGTATACCTTCTATAACACCTAGCAATATCTTTTTAATTATTTGAACAATACTGTCGAATATAGAAAATATAAAACTAACTAGTAAAACAATAATTAAAATTATTACTAAAATTACTCCACCTATTGCACCAAAAAATTTGCCGCCGCCACCTTTTTTACCTTCTTTATCTTTTTTAGCCATAATTATTCCTCCACATTTACTCTTATTTCTACAAATCCATTATATCCTTCTACATTTTCTAAATAAGTGTCATAATCTGTTATAACTTTTTTAAATTGTATATAATTTGATTTATTCTCCGAACTTAGATTTTTAATAACTTTTAATGTTATTTTATTTATTTTTCCAGGTTCTATTGTTAAATCACTAATATATAATTTATTTGTATGAGGTCTATATTGTACATTTCTTCCAATTAGCCAAATTGTTGAGTTTGATTTTAAATTATCCAAAAGAATTGTTTTGTCTGTATTATTTTTTACATAGATTTCATATTCTTCTTCATCAATATATGTCTTTTTCTTTACAACTGTTGCTTCTATACCATTTGTTTTGGTAATAATATTACATTTTTGTGAATCAATAAAATTTCCTATTGAAATTTTTTCTATATTTTCTTTTCTTTTTAAAGTTATATAATCTTCATAAACATCAGTTTCATCGTATGTCCCTGTTGCTAACATATTGTTTGAATATCTTACTTTATATACTGTATAGTTATACTCTGATATCCACGCCTGTAAATTACATTCTCTCTTTTTTTCAAAGATATAATTATAATAATATTTTTGAAACTCCTCTATTGTAGGATATTTTTCATTTTTACATTCATCAGATATTAAATTGTATGCTGATTCTATTTCTCCATTATTACAAAAATCCAAAAATGTATTAACTAAATTCGAATCTTTTTCAAATTGTTCTTCTGATATATCTGAACCTTTTATTATTGTTTCTGTCGGTTTATACACATTATATATATCTTCTCTACTATCATCATTATTATTTACATTTGATAATCCAGATAGGATAATAGTTGCAATGAATACTCCCATTGCAACCATTATTAATTTGGAACCAAAGTCCTTAATTTTCCCCTTATGCTTACTAATAAAATTACTAATTCTTAATCTAATTCTATTTAACAATTATTTATCCTCCGTAAGCAGAATTTATATCTGCTATAAGTTTTTTCATTTCTTCATTTTTTCCATTGTAGTTAATCTTTCCGCCTTTTTTTCTTAGAGTTTGATCTACTTTTATAGCAAATTCAGGTGATCTTCCTAGCGATTGAGCAATTTTTTCAACCCAGGCCATATCGTTTATGTCTGTATAACCTGCATCATAATATTTTCTAGCATCTGGAATAGCTTCTTCAACTGTTTTATAATTATCACGTTCAAATGTTCCACTTTGATTTATTGAAACAACATTTTGAACATTATTATTAAACTTCTCATATCCAGCTTTGTTTCTAATGGCTTGTTCAGGCGTAAATCCATTCTTATTAGCACTATCATATAGTTCATAAGCTAAGTTAACATCTGTTATACCATAAGGAACATATGCTGACATATCTTTTAACGCACTCTTTGCCTTAGTTTCAGCTTCTCTTCTTATATATGCTTCTGGTTTGTCACTATATTTTTCCCTAAATTTTTCATCACTCATATATTTATCAGTCATAATGCTTATATTAGATTTATTGTTAGCCCAATTATCTTTCATTCTATCATTATTTTCTTTTCTCTTGTCAGAGCTATCTTTTATATTTTGGCTAAGCATACCAGCAATTGTTTCTCTTTCTTTTGTTGGAGCATCTCCATCAACATATAGTCCATCACCAATTCCGCCTAATCCTTGGAATAGGTCTACACCTAGTTTTCCTAGTTGCTCTAAACCACCTATGTTTTTAAATATTTCTCCTGCACTTAATGATGCACCTTGTAATGTAATACCCTCAACTAACTCAATTTCTCCTGGTTGATTATTTTCTTTTTTTCCTTCACCAGTTATTCCATCAGCACCTTTAACTTGTCCTTCACCGGCAAATTTTATATTTTCTCCGCCTTGCATATTAACTGAGCCAGCATTTATAGTTATGTTTCCTGCTGAAATATTTCCTATTCCTTGTTTATTTGCTGCTCCGGATGTTATTGCACCTGAACCTGAAGAATTTTCTGATAACTGTGATTTTTCGCCGCTCGATTCTCTCATTGTAGATATTTGTTCACCAATTTCTTCTTTTCTAGATATTACATCATCACGTTGCGCTATTAATCCGGCTTTTTCTTGTTGCACTTCACGAAGTCTTCGTGATCTATCATCTTCTTCGCTACCTTCCATACCATTTTCAAAGTGTGCACCATACATCCATTCTTCATCAGATGGTAATAATTGTTGCTCTTCTTTATCTAAAGCATTTATTCTTCTTGTTAAACTTCCCTGTTGCGATGTTAAACTTCTTTTTTCTTTTTCTAGTTCATCCAATTCGCCATCATCTTCTGAGACGCCTTGTCCAAGATCTTGTATTCCTTGTAAGCCACCAAAATTTCCAATATCTCCATTAGAACCCATTTCTATATTAGCACTTCCTATTGTTATTGTGGCTGAGCCAAGCATAGAGTCTTTTCCGTTCATTAGCATTTTCAATTCCATCTGTAATTGTATTTCCTAATTGATTTACTTCGTCTGGTGTAAAATCATCTACACCATCTCCCGTACCTGGTGTTGGCGCATTAGGATCTGGTGATAAGCTACCTGACGGATCTCCACTTCCATCTCCTAGTAGATTTTCTCCATCATCACCTAATTTATTTTCTTCACCATCTCCTAATAGATTTCCGTTTCCTTCACCTTCTTCTAACGTTTCTACCGCTTCGCTTAATCCTTTTCCTAGTTCAGATGAAGATCCATTACTTATCGCACTAGCAACACTACCAGCTGCCTTACCTAAGTTTGCCGCTGCTATGGCAGATGCTCCTCCTGAGTAAACTGCAATTGCCGTTTTTGCAACAGCAGCAACTGCTTTTCCTATATCTGTAACCGTCTTCATACCAGAATCATAAGAAGCCATATTTGCAATACCTTTATCCATACCGAATAATCTTCTTAAATATTTTTCAGCTGGTCTTATCATACTCATAGCCATCAAGGCATATATTACTTCTCCTGGATTTTCCCAACTCCAATTCCAGCCACCACTGCTTGCCATGTTTAAAGGCATAATTATTAATACTGAGTAAACTACCAAATGAAACGGTTGAACCATCGCATTCAATATAAACTCTTTTAACCAGTTGGTATATATTTGTTTAGATTGTTGTCCAAAAGCATACATAACTGGAAATACTGGTGCAAAAACAACTAATATACAAGTCCAAAAGAACCTTTTAAAGTATGCAATAGCAAAAATAATAGTTAAAATTTGGACCCAATGGTATAAAAGTAAAGCTATAGTTTGTGTGGTTTGATCACCCGAATACATCATATTACTTACAAGATACCACTTAATTCCTCCAATTCCTAATGACTTATTCAGAGCACCAGTTATACTTTCTGCTAATTCAAAAATTATTACCATAATAACATGTGAGAAAATTAAAATTCCCATTCCAATTAACCAATCTTGCAACAACATTAAGTATTGTGTTTTCTTTGTAGGTATGTTTGAGCTTAATAGTATTTGAATACCTGTATATAAAAGCCCTGCTAGCATTACAACAGCAGCAATATTTCTAAGTATTACGTAAAACTTTGCAACTGCTGTAGCGGCTTTCTCCCATGGTGATGAATTCCACCCTTCGTTTATGTATTTAAATATATTAGCATCTAGTCCTGCTATTTCACCTTTAAAAATGGTATCTGGACCGACAAATAAATCGCTAATCGTCTTATTTCCATATTCTCCTGTTATAGCCCCCCATAAAGAATGGTTAAGTTTATAATTACCTAAGGTAACTCCCCAGTCCGACCAATTAGCTCCAAAAAGTTGTCCAATATCAACTACAACGTCAATTATTGCATTCCATCCTCCTAAAAGTACCGCCGACCAAAGGCTTATATCCGAAAACAAAAAGTGGTCTAATGTAAGAAAAGCTCCTAATGTTAAGTCTACCGGAACATATATCGAACATAATAACCAATAAATCGGTTCAAGAAGAATTCCTCCAAAGTCAACCGCATATGTCATACTTGGATAAAAAACATTAAAAACAAGTAATGTTATTAAAACTATTATTAATTTTTTTGCTAAACTATTTTTTGTAAAATTCATATTTACCTCCCTAACATACTTCCTTCTAACATAACTATAATAAGTCTCCAAATTGTAGCAGCCCCAAATATAATAACCACTCCAATGATATAAGGTGTAGTAGCTTGTTTAATTCTCGATTTTTCATTTGGATTAACCATCATATATTTTATTCCTAATATAATAGTTGCTACAAACGCAATAAGTAACCCTATACCATATAAAAAATCTATAATCCCAATCATAGTATTATTAACTTTTGTAGAATTAAATTCTCCGCTAGACTCACCTGCTCCTGCATTTAAGAAATTACCTGCGCTTCCCCAAATATCAAAGTCAGTAGCATATCCATTATATGTAATTGAATACAAACAGGTTACTATCAAAAAAACAAGTATTATTTTACAAATTTTTTTCATTTTATCTCCTTTTATTTAATAAGCCATTTATTATTCTGTTTATTAAAATTTATTATTTTTGTTATTCCATATTTTCTTTTTTAGCTTCTTGCATTCTTGCAAGTTTGTTAACATTTGTTTCTACGAATTCAAATTCACGTTTTGTTGGTTTTACTTGAATAATAGCTGTATCTCCACCTACTTTTAGTAATCCTTCACCTCTTAAACAAGTTGTTAAGAAACTTGCTTCACCATTTGATAATTTAAATACTTCTTTTAAATATTCAATTTCTGATTTATCTTGTGCTAAGAATAGTTTTGTGTCAGAAGATGTTAAAACTGCTTGAGCTTCTGGTTTTTCATAAAAATCTTGGAATCTTTGTGAAATTATAGCTAATGAACAGTTTCTTTTTCTTGCACGACGCGCCATTCTATTTAAGAAATCTACAGCTTCTGGATAAGGAAGCATCATCCACGCTTCGTCAACCAATACTCTCTTTTGTTTTGCTTTTCCTTTGTTTTCACTATTTTTCTTTACATATTTTTCCCAAATCCAAGAAAGTAGAATTTGCTGTGCTAATGGTCTTGCAAATGTTTCTTCTAATTTTGAAATATCTAAATTTATAAATGGTATATCTTCTAATAAGTTAAAAGTAGAT
>JAZSPC010000032.1:0-3932 GCA_045537285.1 Clostridia bacterium | reverse complement strand
TATTTGTTTGTACTATATAATGAAATTTATTGATATCTTGATTTAAAATTAAATAATAATGGTCTTCTATATATTTTAGTCCTAAATCTAATTTCAAATTTTGTGGTATACTTTTTATCTCTTTTCTATTTATTTTTATACTTAGATTTGTTTTTATTGAATATTCTAAAATATCTTCTAATGCTTGAAGTTCAACTAATATTTTTTCTTTAAAATATTTTTTTGTATAATATTTAGTATTTGGTTTATTTGCAAAATGAATTATATCTATATATTTATTTACTATTCTTTTAGATATAACTTCGTCTAACTCTATTTCTAAAACTAATTCTTTTTCTTTATCTGTTTTAATATTTTGAAGGTCGTTATAGAATTTTCCTAAATCAGAATAATTAGCCGGCAGCTCATCTTCTTTAAGTTCTATTTTCATTTTTAAAGTACTTTCATCATAAAGAAAAGTAGGTATTGTTTTTATACCTTCTAACAATTTTCTAATATAATTTTTATTATCAAATTTTTGCTCATATACTTTTTCTAATAGTTCTTTAAAATCTCTATTACCTTTATTTTGCATCTCAAATACCCCTAAATATTTCTCCGCTTTGTTAATGCAATATTATACTACAAAAAAAGAAAAATAGCAAATGCTATTTTCCTTTTTATAAAATTATTTTTTATCTTCTTTTTTAGGTTTATTCCAAGATATATATTCACAAGATTTTGGATTGTTTTCACAAATATAGTAGTTCTTTCTTTTTTTAGTTTTTCTTACTTGAATTTTTCCTCCACAGTTTGGACAAGGAATATCTATTGTTTCTACAAATGGTTTTGTATTTTTACACTCTGGATATCCTGGGCAAGCTAAGAATTTACCAAATCTACCATATTTTATAACCATCATTCTTCCACATAAATCACATGGAACATCTGATACTTCTTCTACTATTTCTACATGTTCCAACTCTGCATTTGCTTTGTCTAAATCCACTTCAAATGGTCCATAAAATTCTTCTATTACTTTTTTCCATTCTTGTTTTCCTAATGCAATATTATCAAATTTATCTTCCATTTCTGCTGTAAATTCTTCACTTACAACATTAGTAAAGTTTTCTACTAATAATTTATTTACAACCTTTCCAAGCTCTGTTGGTAATAATTGTTTTTTATCTTTTTCTATATATCTTCTTTCTAATATTGTTGTAATTGTTGGAGAATAAGTACTTGGTCTTCCTATTCCTTTTTCTTCTAATGCTTTTACCAAACTTGCTTCTGTATATCTAGGTGGTGGCTCAGTAAAGCTTTGAATAGACTCAATTTTTTGTTTTACTAATTTTTCTCCTTGTTCTAATTCTGGAATTCGGCCATCATCTTCTTTTTCTTCTTGGTCTTTCGATTCTACATATAAAGCCATGAATCCTTTGAATTTTAATGTTTGACCATTGGCTCTAAAATTATATTTATCTGCATCTATATCTACTGTTACAGTATCAAAAATAGCTTGTGACATTTGACTTGCTAAAAATCTGTTATATATTAAATTATATAATTTGTACTGATCATTTGTTAAAGATTCTTTTACCATAGCAGGTGTTAAATCAACATATGTTGGTCTTATTGCTTCGTGTGCATCTTGTGCCTCATCTTTTGTTTTATAGAATCTATTTTCATAATATTCTTTTCCATACACACTTTCAATTTGGTCTTTTGCAGCAGCTCTTGCTACATCCGAAATTCTTGTAGAGTCTGTTCTCATATAGGTAATTAAACCTACTGTTCCTTTTCCTGCTACATTTACACCTTCATACAATCCTTGTGCAACAGACATTGTTTTCTTTAATGTAAAACCTAATTTTCTTGAAGCTTCTTGTTGCATTGTACTTGTTGTAAATGGTGGCGCTGGTGTTCTTTTTCTTTCTGCTTTTTTAATTTCTTTTACAATATATTCTGCTTTTTCTATTGTTTTTAAAACTTCATCTACTTCTTCTTTTGATTTAAGTTCTAATTTTTTATCATCTTTTCCAACTAATCTTGCTTTAAAGTTTTCTTTGTTTTTTAATAACTCAACAAATATATTCCAATATTCTTCTGGAATGAATTTTTCTATTTCTTCTTCTCTATCTACAATAAGTTTTACAGCAACTGATTGAACTCTTCCTGCTGATAATCCTTTTCTTACCTTGGCCCAAAGTATAGGACTTATTTTATATCCAACTATTCTATCTAAAACTCTTCTTGCTTGCTGAGCATCCACTAAGCTTTTATCTAGTTTTCTTGGAGTTTTTATTGATTCTTTTACTGTTTTTTCTGTTATCTCATTAAATGTTACTCTACAAGTATCATTTTCATCAATATCTAAAATATGTGCTAAGTGCCAAGCTATTGCTTCTCCTTCACGGTCAGGGTCGGTTGCAAGATACACTTTTTTAGCTTTTTTTGCATCATCTTTTAAAGATTTTATTAAATCTCCTTTTCCCCTAATATTTATATATTCAGGTTCAAAATTATTTTCAATGTTTACACCTAATTTTGATTTAGGTAAATCTCTTATATGCCCCATTGATGCAACAACTTTTGTGTTTCCAC
The DNA here is from genome assembly GCA_045537285.1 of Clostridia bacterium. Taxonomy (GTDB): domain Bacteria; phylum Bacillota; class Clostridia; order TANB77; family CAG-508; genus HGM13634. The sequence continues at coordinate 1,349 of JAZSPC010000032.1, read as the reverse complement.
CTAAAAACTTTTTTATTGTTCCAGCTTTTGCTGGTGATTCCACAATAATTAATTTATCTGCCATTTTTCTCTCCTCTTTTGAAAATATGCAATTTATTGTATTTTCATTTTTAAATTTTATACTATATTATTGATAATTGCAAGTAAATATGCAAAAAGAGTAGACAAAATCTACTCTTTTTTATAAACATTATATTCTTTAAATATACCCTTTTGACCAAATTCTATTTTATTTCTAATACTTGATTATTATCTGCATCCGTAAATTGGATACTAGATGGTAGAACAACTACCGGACGGACACCAACGTTGAAGTCATCGCCGTTGCTGCGAACGTTGGTAGAGCTGCGGTACACATAGTACACCTTGCTAGTGCTGCTAGCATAAGGCGAAGACAACCAGTAGTAGTAGTTAGCTGTATATCCTGTTAAATCTTCCATATCAAATAAGCCAATAGCATCTCCTGTTAGGTCTTTGAAGCCACTTGATGTTGAAGTTTCTGCTCTGTCTGTATATCCTTCTACACCCGCATTCGCACTATTTACTGCTCTATTTAGTTCTGCTAGTGTTAATGTTCTTACCGCTATACTACTTGAATAAGATTTTCCTGTCACTTTAAAGTAATCTCCTACTGCATCATATTCTGCTTCATTATATGTTCTTTTGCTTGGCGCAAAATTTCCTATTGCTGTATTTTCTTCTCCTGAACCCATACTTGTTCCTGATGCCTTTTGAACAAATGGTATTTTATCAAAATTCTTTAGCATTCCTTGTGTTGCTTTAGTATTTGCATTTGTTTGTGTAGTGTCCCACCATTTTGCATTTCCACCAGCTGTATTACAATGATAATATAATTTCATTGGTATTGCTGTACTTATTAATAAATGATTTCCATCAGTATCTGTTCCTAAGTATCTCCATCCATTTGTTTTAGTATATGCTGTTCCTTGATACATATCTGTATAACTTACATCATATTCTACATATTGTCCTACTTTTGGTGTAACTGCTACTGCTTCATTACCTCCTGATCCCATATTATTCAAATAGTTTAAGTAATCTCCTAACATATTTGCTTCATTTTGCGCAGCTTTATTCCAATTATCTGCTGCATTTTGTGCATAATGTAATATTCCATCATTTTGTATACTACTTATTGCTACCGCTGCTAAGATTAATAATACTACTATTGTTATTATTAATGCTATTAAGGTTATACCTTTTTGTGTTTTACTTTTTCCTTTCATTTTTATTCCTCCTTTGAAAATTAAATTTTATATTTCTTATTTAGATGTTATTAGAATGGATTTAACATCTTTAACATTAATAACTAATTTATTTTTAAACGC
>JAZSPC010000039.1:0-3182 GCA_045537285.1 Clostridia bacterium | reverse complement strand
ATGATCGTGGTCATGTAATGTAGTGTTGGTAATTACATTATATTTTTCTTGCAAACTGCTTTGTAATTTAGCATTTTGTTTGTTTAATAATTCAAATCCCATATCTAATACAAAAACTGTAACTCCTATAACTAACACTATAGTTATAACTGCTATAGTACTATTTAATAATTGTTTTGGAGTAGGCCATACAACTCTTTTTAATTCTGCTTTAAAATCTTTAAAAAAGTGTCTTTTATTTTTTTCTTCTTTTTTAGATTTTTTAATGTCTGGTTTTACGTTTTTTTCTTTATCTGCCATTTTACTTCCTCCTTAAAACAGCTATTATTTTGTTTCTTTATGTGTAGTACGTTTTTTGCAGAATTTGCAATATTTAACTATTTCTAATCTTTCTGTATTATTTCTTTTATTTTTTGAAGTCATGTAATTTCTTCTTTTACATTCTGTACATTCTAATGTTATATTTTCTCTTGGTCCTTTTGCTGCCATTTTATACACCTCCGTAGCCTTTTAGGCGTTTTATATTTTTTTGAAACGATGTGAATATATGTAAAAAACATATACTGAAATATTTTAACATATTTACATATATTTGTCAACGAATTTGTTGAAATTTGTGCAAAAAATTAAGCTTTTAGATTGTTTCTAAAATCTCACTAAAATTATTTACTTTTTTTCTTCTTTTTCTGTACGGAAAAACCAAATTTACCTACTTTTTTACCTAATGTATAATACCCACCATTTGCATAAGCAATTAAGTTACATTTTGATATATCAAAAGCTCCTTTTTTATCAAAATATTTTTCATCCGCATTTACTGCTAAAACTTCTGCTAAAAACATATCATGGCTTCCAAGTTTTTTTATTTCTTTTACTTTACATTCTATTGAAACTGGCGCTTCTTCTATCATTGGGCAACTTACAAAATTTGCTTTTTGTTTTGTTAAATGCATTTTTTCAAATTTATCTACATCCTTACCAGATTTAACTCCACACCAGTCTGTTGCATAAGCTAATTGTTCGTTAGTTAAGTTTATAACAAACTCTTTTGTTTCTTTTATAATATCATAAGAATATCTCTCTGGTCTTACGGATATATATACCATAGCAGGATTTGTATTAATTACACCAGTCCAAGCAACAGTAATTATATTTGACTTTTCCATTGTACCACAGCTTACCATTGCAGCTGGTATTGGATATTCAAAAGTTCCTGCTTTCCAAGTTACTTTTCCCATATTAATTCTCCTTATATGTTGTATGAGCTATATTAAACTCTTTTAAAATTGGTAATATTATTTCCTCTAAATCAGAATATATGTTATATAATGTATCATATGCATTTAAAGGCTTATCTGGTTTTGTATATCTCGCACATTCCCAATCTATTACCATTTCTATATAATCTGCTCTTGTTTTCTTTATATCATTTTCTACATGATGTCTTGCTGTCTTTCTGTGAAATTCTTTTACTTTTTTATGCTCCCAAAAGTTATATAAAATAACTTTATCTATATCATGAACTATACTTCTCCAAGTATTATGGCCTAAAAGTTCTCTTTCTACTTTTTTGAATGCTTTTCTATGTTCTAATGTATATTTAATTGCTCCCAAATTTGCTTTTCTATGTTTTAACATTTATTTCTCCTTACTTTGTGTAAATTCTAAATCATCTTTTGTATATTGATTTGGCTTTAATCCTATTCTTTTTCTCATATAGTCTAAAATTACTACCATTATTGCTAAGAATAATAGTCCTAATAATATTATTGCATATCTTATACTTAAATACTCTAAAACTATTGCACCAATAAATGATATTATACTTGCTCCTAAACAAGTAATTAATTCAAATGTGAATGAAATTTTACTTCTAGATTCTGGTGTAGTAAAGTTTCTTAAATATGTATATTCAGTTATAAACCATTGAGAATCACATACTCTAATTACAGCATAAAATATTAGTACAAATGGTAACCCTATATGGTTTGACATACTTAATGCTATACATCCAACAAATATTATTGAAAATATATAACTCAATGATAAAACTGTTAGTGTTTTATTCTTTAGCTGCTTTTGTATCTTTTGGCTATATGTAACAGATATTGCAGCAATTAAACTAAGTACTGCATATATCATTGAGAATTGCTCTTCTGTTACCATCATATCTGTTAACAAATCATTTTTGTATGTATTAAATATCTTTATCAAGCCATAAAAAGCTGCTGCAAAAATCAAATATGATTTCATTCTGTTTGATTTTTTAATAAATTTAAATGAATCTACAATATCATTTTTATATCCTTTTAAAAACTCTCCAAAACTTTCTTTGTTTTCATTCTCCTTTGACGAATATATATCATTAAATTTAAAAGATAATATAAATGAAACTACTAAAAAGAATAGACAAATATACATTGGAATATAGTTGTTTATTACAAATAAGTACCCTGCTATGACAGATAAAATTGTGTTTAGTATGTAATATCCACTAGCACCTTTTGAATCCAGTTTTGTATATATTCCATCCCCACCTCTTGTTGAAACAGAATCATACAACAAATTACCTTCGGCAATCAATTTTAAGTCATATCCAAAAGCACAAAAAACATTTGCTATGGCCATCCATGAAAAACTTGGAGCAAATATTAGCAAAAGTTGATATATAACCAATAGTCCATTCCCTAATATCATACTTTTTCTCTTTCCAAAGTAATCTGAAATAGCTACTGCCGGAATTTGAAATATAACCTTAGATAATATATACAAAGATGTTAGTGTTAGAACTTGACTAGCTGATATTCCTTTTGTTATTGTGTAAAATAGAAATTCTATTGAATAAAAGCATAGTAAATCCCATGAAAACATTTTATATATCGGATATAACATTGCATTTGTTCTTCTTTTTTTACTTATCTTTTTCTTTTTTACTTTTTCGTGTTCCATTTTTACCTCTTTTGTTAGATTTATTCAAAAGTATTGTATCATAAATAAATATATAAAATCAATAAAAAAGAACTACTTTTAAAAGTAGTTCTTTTGGCTCCTCGTGTTGGACTTGAACCAACGACCTATCGGTTAACAGCCGAGCGCTCTACCGACTGAGCTAACGAGGAATAAATAAAAAAATCTGGCAACGACCTATCTTCCCAGCAAGGATTCTCGCAAGTATTTTCGGC
>JAZSPC010000012.1:0-48797 GCA_045537285.1 Clostridia bacterium | reverse complement strand
TTATATTTATTTTTATAAAATATTTACTTATAAATACCATATAAAATGTTGCTCCTAATATTATCCCTATAAATATATATACTCTTAATTGACCTTTATTAAAATAAAATATTGAGAACAAAATAATTATTCCAGTAATAATACAAAATAAAACGTCTTGAATATTAGTTACAATATCAGATGTTTTTATTGTTCGACGTAATATTCTAAAAATATCAAAAATAATACTTAATATTATGCCAACAATAATAAAATAAATAAAACTAATTAATTGTTCTGAATTATTAGCGTACACTTACTTCACCTATTTAAAAATCTTTCCAAGAAAACCTTCATTTGATTTTTTATTTAAATCTTTTGAGCTGTATGAAATAGAATCTATTTGTCCTTCTACAATTACTTCTGAGGTATCAATGCTTAATTTATTAATTCTTAAAGTTTCTCCTTTTATTGTTAAAAGTCCTAATTCAGTTTCTATTATTACTATTTGGTCATCAAAACTTAATACGTCCAAAACACCAGAAACACTTAATTTATTTCTATTTTCCAGAATTAAATTTTGAATAGTATTAGAGTTTATACTTTTTCTTTCATCCATCATTGCCATTATACATGCCTCCTCAAACGTTATATAAATATATATATTCCCTCACTTCTTGAAATATAACTAAAAAAGACTAGAAAACTCTAATCTTTTTGTTCATTTATATTTATAATAGTTCCAAGGGTTATACTGTTATAACCATATTTATCTTTTATATTATCTATAACATTATCCAGTTTTGAATTTTTCTCTTTTTTTATAGGCTCTTCAAACATAGATATTTGATTAAATTCTTTATTAGTTAAATTATCTAATTTTACTCCAACCAATCTTATTGGTTGATTTTTATATAAATTTTCTAATAATTCTTTTGCTATATTATATATTTCTTGTGTATTTGATGTTGGTTTGTTTAAGGTTTTTTGATGTGAATATTTTAGAAATTCATTTGTTTTTATTTGTATTCCTACTGTACTAGCTTTCAAACCATATTTTCTTATCCTATACCCTACTTTTTCTGATAATGATAATACTATTTTATTTAGTTCATTTATATCCGTATAATCTCTTGAAAGTGTAATAGAATTTCCTATACTCTTAGGTGTTTCTTCTTCATAAATTACTTCATCATTATTTATCCCATTTGCATTTTCCCATATCATAGTACCAAACTTTCCAAATCTCTTTGCTATCATTTTAGGATTTGATGCAGCTAATTCACCTATTTTTGTTATGCCTATGCTTCTTAATTTATCAGCACTTTTCTTGCCCACCATAAATAATTCTTCTATTGGAAAATGCCATATTTTTTCTTGTATTTCTTCTTTGTATAATGTATGTATCTTATCTGGTTTTTCAAAATCAGAAGCCATTTTTGCAAGAATTTTGTTATCAGATAAACCAATATTTACAGTAAACAATAATTCTGTTTTTATTTTATTACTGATTTCATTTGCTAGTTTTAGGAAGTCTTTTCTAGATTTTATAAAATCTGAACACTCTATAAAGCATTCATCTATTGAAAACCTTTCTATTTTGTTGGTATATGTTAATAGTAGATTGTATAGTCTATTAGAATATTGTTCATACAAATGGTGTTTTGTTGGAAATACTCTTATTTGAGGGCACTTCTTTTTTGCTTGATATATTGTTTCTCCTGTCTTTATTCCATATTGTTTTGCAATATTACTTTTGGCTAAAACCACTCCATGTCTTGTAGCTTCATCTCCGCCAATAACTGCTGGAATTAATCTTATATCCTCTTTTAAACCATTTTTAAGAAATTCAACAGCTGTCCAAGATAAAAAAGCATTATTTACATCTATATGCATTATGTATCTATTCATAATATCACCATAATTATTATAAAACATATGTTCTTGCGTGTCAATGTAAAAAACAAGAATATTAAATATTCTTGTTAATAGATGTAAGTGCCTTTTGCATTTTCATTGTATATTGATTTTATGTGTATTGGCATATTAAATTCTTTTGCTAATTTCACACTTTTATTATGTAAAACTTTTGCTCCGTTATTTGATAAATTTAACATTTGATCATAACTTATTTCTTCATATTTAAAAGCTTTATCACTGCTTTTAGGGTCTAGGTTATATATTCCATCTACATCTTTATATATATCACATTTTTTTGCTTTTAATGCTGCTGCAATTGCTACTGCTGTTGTATCAGACCCCCCTCTTCCTAATGTTGTTATGTCATTATTTTCTTCATTTATTCCTTGAAAACCTGCAACTATAACTATTTTATTCTCTTCTAACTCTTTAATAATCCTATCAAGATTAATACTTAATATATCTGCATCCCCATAATTGTAATTTGTTTTTATTGGAATTTGCCAACCTGTTAAAGATATAGCATTATATCCTAGCTTTTTTAAACACATTGCAAGTTTTGCAATTGTTATTTGTTCTCCTGTTGAAATCAATACATCGAGTTCTCTTCTATCAATATCTTCATTAATTTCTTTTGCTTCTTTTATTAAATTATCTGTCGTTTTCCCTTGTGCAGAAACAATAACTACAATTTTGTTGCCAATATCATATTCTTTTGTTATATGTTTACAAACATTAAATAATTTTTCAGTACTTTCCACTGAACTGCCACCAAATTTTTGTACTACAATGCCCATATTGCGTACCTCTTTAAATAAATTTAAAAGCATACTTAATTAAATATTGCTTATATATTATATTAATAAAAACGAAAAAGAGTACCTGAATCAGGTACTCTTTTAGTGGGGTTTTTTACTTTTTCCCAGATTTTGTTCCGAGAATGTATCCGCCTACAAACGCAATAGCTACTACTACGAGGTTAGCTATCCAAATCCAAGGATTTGAAATTTGGATTGCAGATCCGAGAAATACTACTGCGAGTACTACAAGGATTGCGATGATGAGTTGGAATACGTGTTTTGCTGTCATTTTCATGTTGAATGACCCTCCTGTATTTTATTATAAGCACTTGGCTTATATAAGATTATTATATCATGTTATGTTAATTTTTGCAAATTTTCCTAAGATATTCATTTATAAACTCATCTATTTCTCCATTCATAACAGCTTCTACATTACCTATTTCATGATTTGTTCTATGGTCTTTGACAAGAGTATATGGACAAAAAACATATGATCTTATTTGGTTTCCCCAAGCTATCTCCCTTTGTACGCCTTTTAAATCTTCTATCTTTTCTTTGTTTTCTCTATCCTTTAAATCTAATAATTTTGATTTAAGCATTCTCATTGCAGTTTCTCTATTTTGAATTTGAGATCTCTCAGTTTGACATGATGTTACTACTCCTGTTGGTATATGTGTTATTCTAACTGCTGATTCAGTTTTATTAACATGTTGTCCACCAGCACCAGATGCTCTATATGTGTCCACTCTCAAATCCGCTGGATTTATATCAATTTCAACATCATCTGTTATTTCAGGTAAAACTTCAACTGATGCAAAAGATGTATGTCTTCTTCCGCCTGCATCAAAAGGAGAAATTCTAACTAACCTATGAACACCATGTTCACATTTTAAATATCCATAAGCATTTTCGCCTTCAATTAATAATGTTACACTTTTTATTCCTGCTTCATCACCTTCTAAATATTCTAATTCCTTTACATTATATCCGTTCTTATTAGCCCATCTAGCATACATTCTATATAACATTTCAGCCCAATCTTGTGATTCTGTTCCACCAGCGCCTGGATGAAAAGTTATTATTGCATTATTTTTATCATATTTACCAGATAAAAGGGTTTGTATTTCAAATTTATTTATATTATTTTCTATTGTTTTAGTTAAATATATTAATTGCTTTTCTAAATCTTCATCTTGCTCTATATTTAATAGCTCATTTAAATCAATTAAATCAGAAATTTGAACACTTATATCTTTGTAATGCTTCATTTTATTTTTTATATCTTTTATTTGCTTTAAAATTGAATTTGACGCGTTAGAATTATCCCAAAACCCTTCTTCTAATGTTTTGTTTTCTAACTCTTTTAATTCTTCTTCTTTTGCTTTTAAATTTAAGGAATTACATATCCCCTCTATTTTATCTTTAAAAATATTTATTAACCTTTTATTTTCTTCTAAGTCTATCAATTATATTTACCTCCTGTATAAATGATAGTATATCATATCTATATACGATTTGCAAAATTTAAATATAAAAGAATGGCACCATGCATCTAATGCCATCCTTTTTATTATATTGTATCCTTAAAAAGCGGATCCACTCCCCAAATCTCCTGTAAAAGAGAGCTTTGCTCAGCTTTTACTTCCGGATGTTGTGTTATTATCGAGAACATATCTACACCATTTCCTTGTTGCCTATATATAAAACCATATGTTTCAAAAGGTGATTCAGAAGGAAGTCCTCCGTTTTTTATACTTTCTTTTTTTATAATTAAATAAGTTCTTCTATCAAGTGTGATAAGTCCAAACATTTCTTTTTTCTCCTTTTAAATAATTATTTGTTGTTGATGCATGTATATTTAGTCATTCCCATAAGGAGATATGAAAAATAATATATAATATTATAACATATTTATAGCATATTATCAACTCTATCTATCTGTTTGAATAGCTATAAAAATAACAGACAGCGCAATAATACGCTATCTGTTACTTTGTTCTTACTTAATCAGAAAATTCGTCAGCTATTGCTTCTTTTGTTAGTTCAATAGCTTTCTTTTTAAGATTTTCCAACTCGTTGCTTTTAGTTAATTCATTTGATGACTTGCCTTTTACTAATAAAGCCACATACGTATCTCCTTTTTCAACAACTTTTAAAATTCCATGAACATTAATTGGAAAATTATCAATCGCTGAATCGTTGGCCTTTACAATTATAAAAGAACCCAGCGTTAACTCAACAAGTTCGAACATATTTTTTCTCCTTTCTTTGATGTAATAAAAGTATTGCGAAACTCCAATTAGGAGATAAAAAAAGAGCCATAGCTCCTTTATATTTAAATTTCATGTGTGGTCACACAAAACCTATCCGTTTTCGCTTGCCACTACTTACGACAAAAATATAAAGGAAACTATACAAGATGGCCCAACATCTTTTTGATCAAGACTAAAGTATTGCAAATACAAGCAAATTTTAATGTTATGGTCTACTTCTTTTATACCTCTTGCAAGTATAAAATCACTTCTTCAATTGAAGAAAAATCTCGTCACAAAAGTGTGACCTGAGTATTTAGCACATCTTTTTGATTAAGACTACGGCCTTGCATAAATGCAAATTCTTGTGCTATTGTCTACCGCTTATGACTCTCTAAACATAAGATACTTCTTTATTAGAAAAACTAATAAGGAAAATTTCACATCACAAAAATGTGATAAAAAAATTATATCATATTTTTATATTTATGTAAAGTATCGAAAAAAATATTTTTATAAGGTCAGGCACTTTTCGTTTCTTATCTCATATATTTATTATATATGATTTGGAGGTTGATTAAATAGATGTTAACATTTATTTCTGGTTTTTTCGCTTTCTTAAAATCAGCTGTAATAGTTCTTGGATATATACAAGGTAATTCCTTATTCCCTGAACCCCTATCCCCTGAACAAGAAAGAGAATATATAGAAAAAATGAAACTTGGTGATGAAGAAGCTCGTAATATCTTGATAGAAAGAAACCTAAGATTAGTAGCACATGTTAGTAAAAAATATTCTACTACAAACATAGACCAAGATGACTTAATCTCTATTGGTTCTATTGGTTTAATTAAAGCTATTAATAGTTTTGATAATAGTAAAAATATTAAACTTGCTACTTATGCCGCTCGCTGTATTGATAATGAAATTTTAATGTTTATTAGAACTAGCAAAAAAACAAAAGCAGAAGTATTTTTAAATGAATCTATTGGAAAAGATAAAGATGATAATGAGATTACATTATTAGATGTTATTGAGCAAGAAGAAATCTCTATTGATGAAGAAATTGACCTCAAATTTAAAATAAAAGAATTATACAATAAGATGAAACAAGTATTAAAAGATAGAGAAATTGATATTTTAAATCTTAGATTTGGTTTAAATGGAAAAAAACCTAAAACCCAACACGAAATCGCTAGTATGCTAGGTATTAGTCGTTCATATGTCTCACGAATAGAAACTAAGGCTATTAATAAACTGGCTGAGGTTATAAAAGAATAAGAACTATCTAAAATAGATAGTTCTTTAATATTTACTTAATTATATCTCTTATAACTTCTCCTGCACCAATTAATCCAGCAACGGATGGAACAAAAGAAATGCTTGCTAATACTCTTTCTTCTGTTAAGGGTTTTATTGGAATTTCTTTTGAATATACTACTTTTAATTTCTTTATTCCTTTATTTTTTAATTCTTTTCTAAGTATCTTACAAACTGGACACACACTTGTTTTGTAAATATCTGTTACTTCAAATCTTGTTGCATCTAATTTATTTCCAGCACCTGTCACAGTTATTATTGGAACATTTTCTTTTTTACATTTTTCTATTAAAGTTATTTTATTTGCAATAGTATCTATTGCGTCAACCACATAAGCAAAAGTAGAATCTATAATGTTTGCTTCTTCTTTTTTTAATTCTTCTTTTTTATATGTTTCTACAATTGCATTTGGATTAATATCTAAAATTCTTTTCTTCATTACATCTACTTTATATCTTCCAATTGTAGAATATAGAGCTCCTATTTGTCTGTTAATGTTTGTTATATCATATGTATCATAATCTATTAATACCAAGTGACCTATTCCTGCTCTTGCCAATGCTTCTACTGTATGCCCTCCTACTCCACCTAATCCAAATACTGCTACTTTTGCATTTTTTAATCTTTCTTGATTCTCTTTTCCTATTAATGCTTCTGTTCTTGAAAATTGATCCATTTTATACCTCAATTCATTTTTTTATTTACATGTATCATCATACCATAAAATTTGATAATTATCAAATCCAGACAAAAAGAATCTCTTTATATAGAGATTCTTTTTATTGATTTATCCTAATATTTTTTTCATTTCTTCTTTTCTTTTTACCTTGTTTGTTGTAGTTTTTATCATTGGCTCATCTGTTATAATAACATTTTTAATATGTTTAAAGTTTGTTAATTTAGAATTTACTTGTTCTTTTATATCTTTTCTAATAATTTCTTTTAATTCTTCTTCACTAACATTTGGATAATTTTCCTTAACATAGTCTTTGTTATATACTACTTTAACACTTAATAATAAATCATCATCTTTTGGTAATCCAAATACCATATTTTCTGCTACATAAGGCAAATTACTTACTAATATCTCTAATTCTTCCGGATATATATTTTTACCGTTTTTTAATACTATTACGTTTTTATCTCTTCCAGAAATATAGAAATATCCGTCTTTGTCCATATATCCTAAATCACCTGTATAAAACCAACCATTTTTTAATACATTCTTTGTTGCTTCTTCATTTTCGTAATAACCCTTCATTACATTAGGACCTTTGGCAATAATTTCTCCTATACCATTTTCATCAGGATTATCAATTTTCATTTCTACATTGTACATTGGTTTCCCTATTGAACCAGGTTTCATAATATATTCATTTTCTGCACAAAGTACTGGTGCTGTTTCTGTTAAACCATATCCTTGAACTGTTAATATTCCAAAATCATTAAAATCTATTGCAACTTGTTTATCAATAGCTGCTGCACCACTTATTACAAATCTTAGATTTCCACCTAATCCATCAATAATTTCTTTGAATAATTTTCTTCTTACATCTATTTTGAATTTTAATAAAAATCTACTAATTACTCTACCTATTTTTACTATTTTTGTTTTACCTTTTTTCTCTACTTCTTGCATAACTTTTTTATGCATAGCTTCTATTATTAAAGGTACACAGAAAAATACTGATACTTTGTATTCTTTTAAGTTTTTAGCAACATATTTTAATCCATCACAAAACACTGTTGTAGCACCAACTGACATAAAGTATAGCAGTCCTGTTGATCCAAATGTATGATGAAATGGCAAAAATGCCATATTAACATCTGTTGGATATATTCTTTCATGGTCTAATAACCCATTTATATTTGATGCTATGTTTTTATGTGATAATTCTACTGCTTTTGCCAAATCAGTTGTTCCAGATGTAAATAAAATTATATCTGTTGCTTCATTATTTATTGGTAATTTTAAATATTCATTATTACCATTTTTTAATTCTTCTTCGCCTTGTTTTAATAAATCTTTTAAAGCTATTATATTATCAGTAGATTCAATTTCATCCATACAGATACATGTTTTTAAAATAGTATTTCCATTACTCATAATTTCTTTTACTGTTTCTACATAATTACCTTCACAGATTATTGCATCTGCTTTACTTCTTTTTAAAGATAACTCTATTTCTTCTTTTGGAAGTCCTTTATCTAATGGAACCACTACTCCTAATCCATTTACAACTGCATAATATCCCATAGCCCATTCATATCTATTTTTGCCTATTACTGCAACTCTTTTCCCTTTTAAGCCTAGTTTAATAAGTGCAGTACCTAATGCATTTATTTCTTGTTTTAATTGTTTATATGTAATATAAGTATATGTTTCCATGTCTTTATTTTTAACAATAAAGGCGTTGTTATCAGGGTATTTTTCAGCACTATTATTTATTATTTCTCTTATATTTTGGAATTTATCTTTTATCATTTAATACCTCCTAATTTCTTTGTATATTATATACTTAATATTTTATAATGTCATTAAACCAGCTGGTCAGTTTTTAGAAAACTTATACAAATAAAGTTACCATGTAAATTATATATAATAATAGATAAACTATTCCGTTTGCTCTACTCATTTTATTTTTAGGTGGTATATATGCAAATAGGAATAATACAAATGACGCTAGCATTGCAATATACATATCTATATTATAGCTTAAATTATATGTTATTGGTTTTATTAATGCTGATACTCCAATTATCAATAACATATTAAATATATTAGAACCTAAAATATTTCCTATTGCAATATCACTTTCTTTTTTGATAGCAGCAGATACAGTTGTTACCAATTCAGGCAAACTTGTTCCAATGGCTAATATTGTAACACTTATGATTTTTTCACTTAATCCAAACCATTCCGCTACTATTACTGCATTGTTTACAGCTAAGTCTCCACCAAATTTTAAGGCTGCAATTCCTAATACTATATGGAATACGCATTTAAGTACATTAATTTTTTCTTTCTCTTTTTTAGCTTTTTTAGTTTCTTTTACTTCGTCTTCTTTGTCGAATTCATTTCCTTTAAATGCCATCACTATTGTATAAATAATAAATAGCACAAATAAACCAATTAAAATCATTCCATCTACTCTTGTTATATCTTGTCCTATATTACAGATAAAATAGAAAATTATTGATATTGCTAAACATAATGGTACTTCTATTAATCTAGTTTCTCTTTTTAAAAGAACTGGTTGTAAAATTGCGGCAACACCTAAAATTAAAAGCAAATTAGCTATATTGCTACCTACTACATTCCCTATTGCCATATCAGAAAAACCTTCCATCGCAGAAGTTATACTAACTATCAATTCTGGCATTGATGTTCCAATAGATACAATTGTTAAACCTATTACTATCTCTGGGATATTAAATTTTTTGGCTATTCCTACTGATCCATCTACCAAATAATCTGCACCTTTTATAAGTAAGAAAAATCCTATTACTATTAAAATTTCAGCCTCTACCAACATATTTTTTCCTCCGTATACTAATTATTTCCGTTAATTAATTTTCATAATCATATATATCATATTTGATAATATTTATCAATTAAAATATTCAAAACAGAAGACTCTTATATAGTCTTCTGTTTATAGTTAATGTTTATTTTAAGCATTTACTTCTTCTACCGTTTCTACAACTGGTTCTTCTTTAACTTCTGCCTTAACGCTCGCACCAAAAGTGAATACTTTTTTCTCAGCTTTTGCCTTACCTTCGAATTTTTTGATGTATTCTTCTTTTGCACCGTCTAATGCATCTTTCATTGCTGTAAACATTTCTTCTACATCTTCTCTTGTAAAATCATATACATTACTTCTAGCCATTGGCTCTAATATTTGAATATCATGCATAACTTTGTTCACTCTTTTTCCTGCGTTCTCCATAAATTTTTGTCTTTTTTCTTCGTTTACTTCCATTTTTATTTCTCCTTCTTATGTTTAAATTTTAACCTTAACTTTATATCATTAATTTAAATTTAAAGCAAGTAATTTGGAAGTTTTTTATTTTAATTTTAAAGATGTAAAACTCTCGCTTTTATTTCTTTTGTCTTACCTACATTCCAGAAGTTTTCTCCTAAATATCCACAAGTTCTTCTTACTACTGTTAATTTTGATTGTTCTTTATTTCCACAATTAGGACATTCCCATTCGCAATTATCATTTATTATTATCTCTCCATCAAATCCACATTCGTGGCAATAATCTGATTTTGTATTAAATTCTGCATATTGAATGTTGTTGTATATAAATTTAACAACTGTTTCTAATGCTTCTGGATTGTTATTCATATTTGGAAGTTCAATATATGAAATCGCTCCACCAGTTGATAGGGTTTGGAATTCACTTTCAAATCTTAATTTTTCAAAAGCATCGATTTTTTCCCTTACATCTACATGATATGAATTTGTATAATATCCTTTATCTGTAATATCTTTTATTGTTCCAAAACGTTCTTTATCTATTTTTGCAAATTTATAGCATAGGCTCTCTGCTGGTGTACCATATAAAGCAAAACCAAGTCCCGTTTCTTGTTTCCATCTTTTTGTTGTATCTCTTAGCTTTTTCATTAATTTAATTGCAAAATCATGGCCTTCCTCAGTTGTATGTGATACACCTTTCATTAATTTAGTTACTTCATACACCCCTATATATCCAAGTGATAAAGTAGAATAACCATTTTTTAATAGGTAATCTATTTTTTCACCTTTTGGGAGTCTTGCTATTGCTCCATATTGCCAGTGTATTGGGCTTATATCAGAAGTAACACCAAGTAAAGAATAATGTCTGCACATTAAAGCTTCTCTACAAAGTTCTAATCTTTGTTCTAATTCTTCCCAGAATTTATTTTCATCACCATCAGCAACCAATGCAACTTGTGGAAGGTTTATGCTTACAACACCTTGATTAAATCTTCCTTCAAATTTATAGTTTCCATTCTCATCTTTCCAAGGAGATAAAAAGCTTCTACATCCCATCGGGCTAAAAACATTACCTTCATAGTTTTCTTTCATTTTTTTAGCTGAGATATAGTCTGGATACATTCTTTTCGCAGAACATTTTACAGCAAGTTTTGTTAAATAATCATATTCTCCGCCAGATAAATTGTTGAATTCATCTAAAACATAAATAAGTTTCGGAAATGCTGGTGTTACATATACTCCTTTTTCGTTTTTTATACCTTGATATCTTTGTTTTAATACTTCTTCAATTATCATTGCATTTTCTTTTATATATTCATCATTAGGATCTAAGTGTAAGAATAATGTTACAAAAGGAGCTTGACCATTTGTGGTCATAAGTGTATTTATTTGATACTGTATTGTTTGTACACCACTACTAATTTCAGATTTTAGTAAATCTTGTACCATTTCTTCTATTGTTTCATCTGATACTTTTCCTTTATATTTATCTTCAAACTTCTTTTTGTATTTGTTATAACTTTTTCTTACATATTTACCTAAATGAATTAAGTCAACTGATTGTCCACCATATTGGTTACTAGCTACTGTTGCAATAATTTGGCTAGTTACAATACATGCAACTTGAAAACTTTTAGGAGATTCTATCATCTTGCCATTCATTACTGTTCCGTTATCTAACATATCTGATATATTTATTAGACAGCAATTAAATATTGGTTGTATAAAATAATCTGCATCGTGAAAATGTAGTACACCTTCTTCATCTGCCTTTGTAATCTTTTCTGGTAATAGTAATCTCTTAGTTAAATCTCTTGAAACTTCTCCTGCTATGTAGTCTCTTTGAGTTGAAGCTAATGCAGTGTTTTTATTAGAATTTTCTTCTTTCAACTCTTTGTTATTATTTCTAATTAAACCAAGTATAGATTCATCAGTTGTATTTGATTTTCTAACTAATGCTCTTCTATATCTATATGTAATATACTCTTTTGCTAAGTCAAATTTATTCATTTCCATCAGTTTTTGTTCTATTAAGTCTTGAATATCTTCAACTAGCATTCTTTTCTTTCCAAATGATTCTATATGTTCAATAATTTCTTTTATTTCTTCTTTATTAGCTCTGCCTGATGCTGGTATTTTATCATTTGCTTTTCCTATTGCAATTGCTATTTTTTGTCTATCATAATCTACTGCTCTACCATCTCTTTTTATTACTCTCATATGTCCCCTCCTATATGTACAATACAAGCAGACACCTTTCCTTAGATGTCTGCTTGCTATTTTATTCAAATAAAATTATATTAGAATCTTTTAAACTTTCTTGCACATTAATAACTCTTTGATTTTCTGAACCTTTCCATTTTAAAGTAGGATTTCTTAAATCATCATTATATTGTCCGTCAACTAATACATCTAAATACTTTACAACTTCTTTATCTTTTAAATAGTTATCAAATGAATAGCCAGACCAGCTCCAAACAGTTTTGTTTGGATATTTTTCTTTAAAAGCTTTTGCAAGCTTTGTAGTCCCTTCAATATTTGTTGGATTCATAGGCTCTCCGCCTAATATTGATAAACCTTCAATATTCTCATTCCCACAAAGTTCTAGCACTCTTTCAATTGTGGAATCATCAAATTCTTTACCACCATTAAAATCATGTGTTTCTTTATTAAAACAATTCTTACAATTAAAACTACACCCCTGCATAAATATTGATACTCTTACGCCAGGTCCATTTGATATATCCATTTTTCTAATTTTGTTGTAACGCATAGTATTTCTCCTTGTTTTTAATTAACAGCATTCGTCATCTTTATTATCAATGTGTAATACTCTTTCTTTAATTTCTTGTGTTCTTCCTTTGTTCCAGAAATTGCTTCCAATATATCCACAAGTTCTTCTTGCTACATTTAATGTATCGTGATTTCTGTTTCCACAGTTTGGACAATACCATTCTAAATCTTCATCTATTAGTATTTCTCCATCAAAACCACATTCTTGACAGTAATCTGATTTTGTATTTAATTCAGCATACATTATGTTATCATATATGAATTTTATAACCGAAATTACTGCATCTAAGTTATTTTGTAGGTTTGATGTTTCTACATATGATATAGCTCCACCTGGACTTAATCTTTGGAATTCACTTTCTAATTTAAGTTTTGTAAATGCATCTATTTCTTCGAACACAGGTACGTGATATGAGTTTGTTATATAGTCTCTATCTGTAATTCCTTTTATTACTCCAAATCTATCTTTTAAGCATTTTGCAAATTTGTATGTTGTAGATTCGATTGGTGTTCCATAAACACTATAGTCTATGTTTTCTACTTCTTTCCATTCTTTACATTTGTCATTCATTTTTTGCATTACTTGAATTGCAAATTCCTTACCAGCTCCGCCATCTGTATGGCTATTTCCTGTCATATATTTAACACATTCATAAAGTCCTGCAAATCCTAATGATATTGTAGAATATCCATGATGTAATAATTCGTGGATGCTCTCACCTTTTCCAAGTCTTGCTAATGCTCCATGTTGCCAAAGTATTGGTGCTACATCACTTACGGCCTTACTTAATCTTTCATGTCTCTTTTGTAATGCTCTGTGACATAGTTCTAGTCTTTCTTCATAAACTTTCCAGAATATGTCCATGTCTTTTCCTGATGTTAAAGCAACGTCTACTAAGTTTATAGTTACAACACCTTGGTTAAATCTACCATAGTATTTTCCTTTTCCTTCAACATAGTTTTTAGCTTTTGCTATATTTCCTAAACTTATTGATCTATCTGGTGTTAAGAATGAACGACATCCCATACAAGGATAACATTCTCCTTCTCCATATTCATTTTTCTTTAATTCTAACATCATTTTTTCTGAAATATAGTCTGGTACCATTCTCTTAGCAGTACATTTCGCTGCAAGTTCTGTTAAATACCAATATTTACTATTTTCATGAATGTTATCTTCTTCAAGAACATATAGAAGTTTTGGAAATGCCGGTGTTATAAATACACCTTTTTCATTTTTCATACCAACAATTCTTTGTTTTAAAAATTCTTCTATAATCATAGCAAGTTCTTCTTTATATTCTTTTGTTTCTCCTAGATAGAAACATACACTTAAAAATGGAGATTGACCATTAGTTGTTGTCATAGAATTTATTTGATATTGGAAAGTTTGAACACCATCTTGAATTTCTTTTGCTAAATCTTCTTTTGCATATTTTTTAGCTAGTTCATCATTAAAGCCTCTTTCTTTATATCTCTTTAAAAATCTATTATAACTTTCTCTTACAAAAGGAGCTAAGTGAGTCATTGTAACTGTTGCACCACCATATTGACTTGATGTTACAGCTGTAATAATTTGTGTTGCAATAGTCATAGCTGTTAAAAATCTATGAGGTTTTTCTATCATAACACCATTTATATTTGTACCATTTTGTAACATATCATCTAAGTTTATTAAATCACAGTTATGTAATGCATTTTGTGCAAAATAGTCTGCATCATGGAAGTGTATAATCCCTTCGTCATGTGCTTTTACTATATCTTCTGGTAATAAAAATCTTCTAGTTATATCAGTACTTGTAATACCTGCTAAATAATCTCTTTGAGTTGTAACAACTTTGGCATTTTTATTAGAATTTTCATTATTCCAATATTCGCTTTCACCTTCAATTAATTCTTTTATTGATTGATCTGTTGTATTAGCTTTTCTTACAAGAGCTCTTGTGTAACGATATGTAATATATTTTTTTGCTAATTCATATTTTCCACTAGCCATTAATTGTTGTTCAATTATATCTTGGATATCTTCAACTAGCATTCTTTGTTTTCTTAATTTTTCAATATATTTTATTATTTTGTTTATTTCTTCATCAGAAGCCTGATCATGTTCATCAACTTCCATATTTGCTTTGTTTATAGCTATTTTTATTTTCTCTGGATTGTAATCTACTATTGTTCCATCTCTTTTTATAATTTTCATTACCCTTTTCCCCCTTGTTTTTTGTTAACAGTATTATATTATATAATGTAAATAAAGAAAGTTGCATTTGCAACACTTTTGTAGTTTTCTTATCTTTGCCAAAAAAACTTGTCGTTTTTCGTTGTTTTATGCGACATTTCTCGATTATTACATTTATATTACATTTTGTTCGCTTTTTTAATAAAGCTGTAACAAATATTTTTTTCCTTATTTTAAGCGCTTTTAAGCATTTAATAAAATAAACTTTTTTATAAATTTTATGTCTTCTTGTTGCATCTGCAACATATTTAGTGTATAATTGTTTTACATTTTTAAATGGAGTGATTAATATGGCTAAAAATTCTTTTGATATAAAAAAATTTGCAACTGATGTCTCAACTTATTGTGACAAAGCACAAGTTAAAGAATTTGAAAAAAATGAAATAATAACTACATATATAGTTAATAGAAATATGATTTTTATTGTTTTAGATGGTAGTGCAGATTTATTAAGATATGATTTTAATGGTAATCAAACTATTGTAGAAAAATTTAATAAATATGATGTTTTTGGAGAGATTTTTTATAGAATAAATATTAATAACGAACTATTTGTTAAAGCCAGAGAAAAGTCTAAAATCTTAATGTTTAACTATGATATATTTGAAAGAAAATGTAAGAAAAATTGCAAATTTCATGAAGAGCTTTTAATAGGTTTGCCAAATCTTGTTTTAAGCAAAGTTTCTGACTTAAATTTAAGAATTGAATTACTTTCTCAAAAAACAATTAGAGATAAAATACTTTCATATTTCAGAATATTATCTCAAAATAGTTTTAGCAAAACTTTTACTTTACCATTTTCACTTACAGATTTAGCAGATTATTTAAGTATAGATAGAAGCGCAATGATGCGAGAAATAAAAACACTAAAAGAGGATGGAATTATTAAAAAATTAGATAAAAATAGATTTACATTATTAATTCAATAAAAGAAAACGCAACCTTATAAGGTTGCGTTTTTGAATTAGACAATTAAAACAGAAAATTGGCCATCTTTTTTAGCAGATTTTCCGAACATAATCTTATGCCCTTCGCTTTTAAATTTATACTCTAAATCCAAAAGAACCTTTTGCGCTTCTTCTCTTGACTTAAACCTCTGCACAATAGAAAAATCACTTGGCAAATCTTCATCCATATCATATATTCTTCCAATAATGTTATTTCTCACATCAATACAAAAATTAATTTCTTTTGTATCGAAAATTTCTGAAACATCTTGATATTTATAATATGAAATGACTTGTTTTAAAAGGTTTTCAACTTTGTTTGCGGAATGTCCAATCCTTTCTTGTCTTATTTTGTTTAATTCTTCCCGAAAGTTCATAATTGGGAACTTCCTCCTTTTGTTTATTTAGCTTAATGCTATACATGCTATTATACAACATTTTACATAAAAAAGCAAATTAGTGTTCTAGTTTAAATTTTAGATAATATACTTTATCAGGTGATTTAATGCAAATTTTGTCTAACTTTATAAAAGGAATATTTATTGGATTAGGAGCTATACTTCCTGGTATTAGTAGTGGAGTAATCTGTATGGTAGTTGGTTTATATGAAAAATTACTAGACAGTGTATTAAATTTTTTTAAAGATATAAAAGGAAATTTTAAGTTTCTTTTTCCTATTTTAAGTGGTGCCATAATAGGAATTGTATGGTTTAGTAATATTATCTTATATTGCTTTAATATTATTCCTTGTCAAACAAAATCTTTATTCATAGGCTTGCTTGTTGGTAGTATTTATATATTAATTCAAGAAAATACAAAAAATTATATTAGTAATGAATCTAATAAGATATCTTTTATAATATGTTTCTTAATTGGATTAGGATTGATTTATTTGGAAAATTTTATCAATATTGAATACAATTATACCCCTACTCAATTTAATTCCTTATATTTGATTTTAAGCGGTTTTTTGATGAGTCTTGGAATTATTGTACCAGGTGTTAGTAGTACAATAATTTTAATGCTTTTAGGTGTTTATAACACATATTTAAATGCTCTTTCTACCATTGACATATCTGTACTTATACCTATGATTATAGGGGTCGGAATTGGCTCAATTATGTTTATGAAAATAACTCAAATATTATTAAACAAATTCCATTCAGAAACTATGTTTGGAATAATTGGTTTTAGTTTAGGAAGTGTGCTTATACTATTCCCTGGTTATTCGTTTAATTTAGAAAGTTTAATTGGTATTATACTGATAATTTTAGGATTTATTATTGTTAAAAATATAAAAGGATAAGTTTTTACTTATCCTTTTTTCTTCTTAATATCCAATCTTTTTCACATTTAATTGGCAACTTTAATTTAACTGTTTGTCCAAGTTTTCCTGGATTCACACAAGGTATACTTTCCCCTGTTTCTGAATCCCATAATTCATCTATCGTAAATATATGGTTTTCTATTGTGCCAGGAATTAATATTTCTAATATATCTCCTACATTTAACTTATTTCTAATCTCTATTAAAGATTTATCAGATGAATACTCAATTACTTTGCCACCAAATTCATATTCTAAGTTGTATTGTTTTCCTTCATATTCTTGGAAATCTTTGTTGTTTCTATCATTAAAATAGAATGTTGTTAATCCTCTTGTTTTAGTTTTTTCTAATTCTTTTAAATATTTTGTATAATCAAATTCATTTGGATTATTTAAATAATCATCTATCGCTGTTCTATATGTATTAATAACAGATGCTAAATAATATTCTGTTTTAAGTCTCCCTTCAATTTTTAGACTATTCACTCCCATTTCAATAATTTCAGGAATTTCTTTTATTAAACATAAATCTTTTGAAGAAAAAATATATGTTCCATGTTCATCATCCTCAACTGGCATTAAATTTCCAGGATTATTTTTCTCTTCAACATATACATTGTATGCCCACCTACAACTTTGTGCACAATCTCCCAAATTAGCACTTCTTGAAGCTAAAAAATCACTCAAAAAGCATCTTCCTGAATATCCAAAACATATTGCACCGTGCACAAATATTTCTGTTTCTAAATCCTTAGGTGTTTTATTTATAATTTCTTTTATTTGTTCTTTGTTTAATTCTCTTCCTAAAATTACTCTTTTAGCTCCATTATTATACCAAAAATTTGCATTGTGTTGGCTTACAATATTAGCTTGTGTACTAATGTGAATATCTATATCTGGTGCATATTCTTTAAATATTTCTACAATTCCACCGTCTGATATTATAGCTCCATCTACTTTTATTTTATTTAATCTTTTAGCTTGTTCAATAACTTCATCATATTTTTCGTCAAAAGCATATATATTAATAGCTGCGTAAACTTTCTTTCCAATACTATGTGCATATTTAATTGTTTCTTCTAATTCATCATTATCTACTGATACTCTACTTCTTAAAGATAAGGAAGATGTTCCCATATATACGGCGTCTGCTCCATATAGAAAAGCGATTTTAGCTTTTTCAAATGAACCGGCAGGTGCTAATAATTCTATATTTTTCATTTTATTTTATCCTTTCCATATTTATCTATATAATTATACCTTTTTATTGTTCAAAAATCAATCTTTTAAGCTTTTTCCTTGAAAAAATATATATTTTATGATATAATAGTTTAGCTATATTGATAGTATAAAAATTTTTAGGAGGTAAAAAGCAGCTTATGGGTTTACAGTCACATCTCTACAATCATAGCACAGTTACAGAGATATTAGAAAGTTATATAAAAGAACTTTCTGAAAGCTCAATAATTAAAGATAATATGCACGCTAACAAATTACGGTCTTATAAAAATGTAATTAATGATAGACAGTATTTAAGAGATATGCGTACTTTCTTTAATAGAACTTTTGACTCACTTACCAAGAGTCATCCTCGGTTAAGATTTTCTATTGCTGGTAGAAAAAAGTCTTTAATAAGTACAGAAAGAAAAATTCTTCAATACCTTGAACTCGGTCGTTCTTTGGATTTAATACGTGATTTCTTTGCATTCAGAATAATTCTGTTTGGAGACAACGCTTTAAATTTAATTGAACACTGTTATAAAGTAATTGAAGAAATCATTGAACTTGGTATAAGTAACGGTTTTACGCCATGCGAAAGGCTCCCTCTTCTTGATGTAGAGGACCTAACATTGCATAAAAACGAATATTTTAGCAAATTCAAATATAAGCACTTTGTTAAAGATTATATTTGTTTTCCTAAATCAAACGGTTATCAATCTTTGCATTTGGTATTAGTTGATACAAAAGGAAGATATCTTGAAATTCAAGTTCGCACCTTTGATATGCATACTGATATTGAATCTGGTATTGCTAATCACGAGGATTACAAGAAAAACAAATATAAGCAAAATCTCTGTATTGAAAGAGAAAAAATCAATTTAGATGGTTATAGGTTTATCAATGACCATATTGTTGATTTTGAAGCAATAGAAGCTCCTGGAACTGTGTTTGAAAGACAAACCTTATAACTAAAAATTCCCTTGCGTCTAATATTATAGTCGCAAGGGTTTTCTTTTTAATTATTTAATTTACTTACAGCTAATCCATCTCCTATTTCCAAAATTTCAGTTTCTAAATTAGGATTTTCTGTAACTTCTTTAATATATTCTCTTAAATTTCTAACAGCAGTTCTTTGTTTATGTTTGTTATAGTCACTCATAACATAACCTTTATACAAAATGTTATCTGCTAGAATTATTCCATTATCGTTTATCATTCTTAAAGCTTCTTTTAAGAAAAATGGATATTTTCCTTTTGCCGCATCTATAAATACCATATCATATTTTTTATTAATTGTAGGTAATATCTCTACTGCATCACCAGAAAATATATTTATTTTATCTTCTACTTCCGCTTTTTTTATATTTTCTTTTGCTTCAATTATTCTTTCTTCATCACGTTCTATTGTATCAATAAAACCATTTTCTTTTAGAATTTCAGTAAAACAAATAGCAGAATAACCAACAGCAGTACCTATTTCTAGTATACTGCTTATTGGTTTATTTTTATATAATTTATAAATATATTCTAATGTATCATCCATTATAATTGGGATATGATTTTCCAATGCTTTTTCTTTAATTTTTTTTAATTCTACTTTGTTCATTTTATTCCTTATTTCTTCTCGCTTCTCTTTCACGAGTTTTAGTATCTAAAATTTTCTTTCTTAAACGTAAACTCTTTGGTGTTACTTCAAGTAATTCATCATCTTGTATAAACTCAATTGATTTTTCAAGTGACATTTGAAGTGGTGGAACTAATCTTAATGCATCATCAGAGCCAGAAGCTCTTGTATTTGTTAAATGTTTTTCTTTACATACATTTATTGCTAAATCTTCTCCTCTTGAATTTAAACCAACTATCATTCCTTCATATACTTCAACGCCAGGTCCAATGAACAATTCACCTTTATCTTGTGCATTGTATAATCCATAAGTAATTGATGTTCCAGCTTCCCAAGCAACTATTGTTCCTCTTGTTCTTGCTTGAATATCTCCTTTATACTCTTCATATGAATCAAATATATGATTCATAGTACCTTCACCTTTTGTATCTGTTAAGAACTCTGTTCTATATCCAATTAAACCTCTTGCTGGTATTTTAAATTCAACTTTTGTATGACCAGGTTCAGCTGGTTCCATATTAAGCATTTCTGCTTTCCTTTTACCTAATTTTTCAATAACATTTCCTATACAATCATCTGGTACATTTACAACTAATCTTTCAATTGGTTCACATTTCTTGCCATCTATTTCTTTGAATATAACTTTTGGACGAGAAACTAATAATTCAAAACCTTCTCTTCTCATTGTTTCTATAAGAACAGATAAATGTAATTCTCCACGTCCAGATACTTCAAAAGCCTCTGCTCTATCTGTTTCTTTTACTCTTAAACTTACGTTTTTTTCTAATTCTTTGAATAATCTATCTCTTAAATGTCTTGATGTAACATATTCTCCTTCACGTCCTGCAAATGGTCCATCATTAACACTGAATGTCATAGAAACTGTTGGTTCATCAATATCTACAAAAGGTATTTTTTCTGGATTTGTAGGATCACATATTGTATCACCTATATTTATATCTGAAATTCCTGAAATTTCAATTATATCTCCTGCTTTTGCAACTTCTACTTCAACCTTTTTTAACCCTTGATGAGTATATACTTTTGCAATTTTTCCATTTATGTTTTTATCTTTTTTACAAACAGTTACATTCATTCCTGTTTTTACAGTTCCACGCTCTAATCTACCAACTGCTATTCTTCCAACATAATCATCATAATCTATGTTAGAAACTAACATTTGCATTGTTCCGTCTTCGTCACAAGCTGGTGGTTCTATTGTATTTACTATTGTTTCGAATAAACAAGTTAAATCAGAAGATTCGTCATTTAAATTCATTTTACCAATTCCAAGTTTAGCTGATGTATATACTACCGGAAAATCTAATTGCTCATCTGTTGCATTTAATTCGATGAATAACTCAATAACTTCGTCAACAACTTTATTAGGATTTGCACCAGGTCTATCTATCTTATTAATAACTACTATTGGTTTTAAATCTAACGCTAATGATTTTTTTAGAACTTCTCTTGTTTGAGGCATTGCCCCTTCAAAAGCATCTACTAGTAATAAAACACCATCAACTGTTTTTAAAACTCTTTCTACTTCTCCACCAAAATCAGCATGTCCAGGTGTATCTACTATATTTATTTTTATATCACCATATTGAACAGAAGTATTTTTAGCTAAGATAGTAATTCCTCTTTCTTTTTCTAAATCATTTGAGTCCATTACTCTATCTTGTACAACTTCATTATCTCTAAAAATATTACTTTGTTTTAATAAAGCATCAACTATTGTTGTTTTACCATGGTCAACGTGTGCAATTATTGCTATATTTCTTATATTCTTATTATTCATTTTCTTCTCCTTTTTTACTAATATAGTCTTCATAACCATATTCACTAGATGTTCCTTCTAATTCTTTAATAGAAAGACCTATTTTACATTTTTCTTTATCTATATTAATTATTTTAGCATTTAAAGTTTGTCCTAATTCTAATTCATCTTCTGGTTTTACAACTCTTTTTAAAGAAGTAA
Source organism: Clostridia bacterium (assembly GCA_045537285.1). GTDB lineage: Bacteria > Bacillota > Clostridia > TANB77 > CAG-508 > HGM13634. The sequence goes on along the minus strand of JAZSPC010000012.1, from coordinate 26,408 downwards.
TTTCAGAATTATGAACTAAGCCTTCTAATCCTTTTTCTATTTCTACAAACGCACCAAATGCTGCAAATTTTACTACTTTACAAGTTACTATATCATTTACTTTATATTTATTTACTAATGTAAACCAAGGATTTTCTGGTTTTAAAGGATATTCTAAACTTATTCTTCCTTCTGTTTTATCAAAAGATTTTACTTTAACTTCTATTTCATCTCCAACTTGGAATTTATCTTCTAATTTTTCTGATTTATCCCATACGACTTCTGAAATATGAAGTAATCCTCTAACTAAACCTAAATCCACAAACATTCCATAATCAGCTATTTTAGAGATTGTTCCATTAAAAGTTTCTCCAACTTTTAGGTTGTTCCAAAACTCTTCTATGTTTTTAGCTTTTTCAGCTTTTTGTTTTTCATATTCTTGTTGTTTAAGTTCTCTTTCTTTTGCTCTTTGTTCTCTCAATTCTTTTTCTTTTATAGCATTTTCTCTTCTTTTTAATTTTTTGTATGATAACAATACATTTCCTAAACCATCATTCCATTGTAGAACGTCTGCTGAAATTATATCTCCTGTTTTAAACTCGTCTTTTGGGTTTAAGGTTTCATCATCAGAATATTCTTTTTTAGGAATTATCCCATCTGCTTTATATCCAAAATCTACGAATATTTCTCCTTTACTAGATATTCCAATTACAGTTCCTGTTACTGTTCTATCAAATCTTTTTGTATTTAATGATTCATTATATAATTCTTCAAAACTTTTTTCTTCCATTTTTTACCTCTTTCAAACAATAATTTAGGACACGACTATGTCGTATCCTAAAATGCTATATATAATTATACTCTAAAACATGCTAATTGTCAATATTTTCAGTGCTTATATTTCTTAAATTTTCTTTATCAAATATTGCTTTTGTAATTTCATTACTAATTAAATCTAATGTTTCTTTTTCTGGTTTTTTAGATTGATATTTACTAAAATCTAATGGCTTTCCATAATGTATTTCAACTCTATGGAATGGTTTAAATTTTCCCACTATTTTAACAGGCAATACTTCTACTCCACTTCTTGCAGCTAAATACGCTGGCCCATTTTGTATTTTACCATTTTTCTCCATTCCGTGTCTTGTTCCTTCTGGGAATATTAAAAGTATTTTATTATCTTTTAAAACTTTTAAAGATTTTTTAATTGATTCAATATCTTGTTTTCCTCTTTTAACTGGAAATACATTCATTTTCCTGCCAAACCAATGCACAAATTTATTAACAAACATTTCTTCTTTTGCCATTACATACATTTCTCTTTTTGTTGCTGTATAAATTGTTAACGCGTCCCAATTGCTTATATGGTTTGCACACATAATATATGGTTTATCTTTTTCAATATTTTCTTTTCCATAAGTTTTTACTCTAAATAGTATTAGAGTAAAAATTTTTACGCACCATTTTACAAATAATCTAAACATATTTCGTTCTCTTTCTATATTAATTTTTTATCTTCCAAAGCTTTTTTTACAACTTGATACACAGCTTCTCCACCTTCTGTATCTTTAAAACCATCTGTTGCAACTACAATTGCATCATCTGCTTTTCTTAATGGACTAACTTCTCTGGTAGAGTCTATTCTATCTCTTTCTTTTATATTTTCTAATACTTCTTCATAAGAAGTTACTATACCATTCTCTGCATTTTGTTTTACTCTTCTTCTTGCTCTTTCTTCTGCTGAACATTCTAAAAACACTTTTACATCAGCATCAGGGAATACAGTAGTTCCTATATCTCTACCTTCCATTATTACATTTTTTCCTTTTGCTAATTCTCTTTGAATCCTTACCATTTCTTGTCTTACTTCTTTTACAGCTGCAACAATTGAAACATTATTAGCCACTCTTGGAGTTCTTATTTCTATTGAAACATCTTCATCATTTAATATTACTACTTGATTATTATCAACTATTTTCAAATCAACTTTCATTTCTTTTGCAATCTTTTCAAGTTCTTCATGATTTTCAAAATCCACTTCATTATTTAGCGCTAACAAAGTTACACATCTATACAAAGCTCCTGTATCTATTGTAACTAATTTTAATTTTTCAGCTACATATCTTGTAACCGTTCCTTTACCTGTTCCTGATGCACCATCTACCGCAACTACAAATCCCATTTTTCTATTCCTCCTTATTTTCTGGCATCTTTATGCCCTTAGCTACTATATCTATTTTTTGAACATTCATAGTAGTTAATTTTTCAATTTCTTTTTTAGATTTTTCTTTAAAATCAGCTAACCCTTTCATTATGTTATATCCGTAATTTACGATTACTTCCATATATATGTCTGGTCCCTCTGGCGTATTTGTTACTCTTGTTTTTACTATTTTATCTATAAAATCTGTTTTCTTCGCTAAATATTCAACTATTTGTCTAAATACCGTATCTGATATTGTAAAGTTTCCTAAATAGCTAAATGTAGGCCTTATTATTGATTTTTCTGATATATATGGATCTTGTCCTCTTCCTTTTGATTTAAATATTTGAAGTGGATCTAAAATATATCCTGAAAAATCTTTTTTTATTTCAAAAGTTGGAACTGGAATAACATGTTTTCCTTGTGTTACTCTTATTCTCCTTGCTGTTTCCATCTCTTCTTTTGTTGCAATATCTTCTATATATATTGTTTTTTCTATTTTAGGTAATCCTAGATTAGTCACTATTTTTTCTACCATTCCATCAGATGTTCCTAAAATCAAAATGCTTTCTGGTTTGTGTTTTTTTATCGCCTTTTTTATTTCTTGTTTTTCTGTTTCAGTAATAAATAAGGCATGTTTTACTGTTTCTATTTTTGTTGGTGCTTTTTTTGCAGAATTTCCAGCAACCACTTCATTATCTTTAATAAATAGTCCATCATCTATAATATAGTGAATATCATACTCACCAGCTACCATTTGAGCTCTATAACTCTTACCAGTTCCTGATGGTCCAACAAAAGCATATACTTTTATTTTATTATTAAAAGTAATATTTATATTGTCTAATATCATTATCTGTCTCCTTTGTAAAATTTTAACAAGCACATTATATCATTAATTTACTATTGTGTCATTAATTTTTAGCAAAAAAGAAGAACATTATATATGTTCTTCTATTTTGGCCATTTCATTTATTTTAATACTTCTTACATGTTCAATTTTTTCCCATGTTAATTCTCGTTTGAATAAACATTTAAAGTTTATTAATAACCATGAAGCCATAAATATTGGATAACACATTAAACCTTTAAGCATTGGTTTTATTGGTTTGTGTTCCATTTTCATAATTAACATTCCTGATAATATTGGCATAAAGAATGTCGGTATTATATATCTTGCGAAACTATCTATTAATTGTAATACTGTCATTCCACTTCCTAAATATATTAAACAATTTATTAATAATAAAACTAATGTTACAATAAACATAGGAATGCTTCCAACTATATATAATAAACCATCAAAATTCATTACTGTTTTGTGTTCTTTTACAGCAATAGCTAGTTTTTTTGTATATTCATTCATACATTGAATATGACCTACTGTCCATCTAGAACGTTGAGACCAAGATTGTTTGAATCCAACTGGTTGTTCATCATATACTATTGCATCTCTTGCCCAACCTAATTTTCTTCCACGAATAATTTGTTTTAAAGAAAATTCAATATCTTCTGTCAACGTTACAGTATTCCAACCTTCTGGTTTAACTTGGTCAAATCTAACCATAAATCCAGTACCATTTATTAATGGTGATAAACCAATGTTATATCTTGCTAAATGATAAAATCTGTTCATAGTCCAGTAGAATATTGCGTAACCTGCTGTTATCCAACTATCTGCTGGATTTTTTATATCCCTATATCCTTGAACTACCGTTTCTCCTTGACATAGTTTTTTATTCATGTTTTTTATAAAATTAACATCTACAATATTATCTGCATCAAATACACAAAAAGCATCATATGGTGCATCTTCTTTGATTTTTTGAGCTAAAAACCATTTTAATGCTGCACCTTTGGTTTTATTCATTGAATCAAATCTTTCATATACAATTGCACCAGCTTCTTTTGCTATTCTTGCTGTATTATCTGTACAATTATCTGCAATTACATAAATATCATATAACTCTTTTGGATAATCTTGATTTTTTAAACTTATAACTAGATTTTCTATAACAGCTTCTTCATTATGAGCTGGTATAATTGCCATAAATCTATTGTTTTTCTTTTCTATTAATGGTTTATCTTTAAAATTTATTAAAGAACAAATTGTAATAGAAAATTGATATATCCAAAATATAGTTACAACCCAAACTAATGCTTGTTGTAAAATATATAAGAATTCCATTTTTTACTCCCCATATATATTATATTCTTTAAATCATATTATTTATACCAAGCGATTATACTACAAATACGAAATTTGTGCAAACTTTGGTATTTTTTCAAAATAAATATGTAACTATTGGAGCTATTTTTATAAATAGCTCCAATAAATTATTCTTCATCATCTCTGTTTTCTTTTTCATCTCTTGCTTTTTTCTCTTCTTGTTTTATATCATCCAAAGCTTTTGTAATTAAATTTACTCTCCCTTGGTCATCTATTTCGTAAACTTTTACAGTTACTTTATCTCCTGGTTTGAATACATCTTCAACTTTTTCTATTCTTTCCTTAGATATTTTAGAAATATGAAGTAATCCTTCTTTTCCACATCCAACATCAACAAATGCTCCGAAAGACATTAGTTTAGTTACAGTTCCTTCATAAACTCCACCAACTTCTATTTCTCTTACGATGTCTTCTATCATAGCTAATGCTTTTTGTCCTGCTTCTGAATCTGTTGAATAAATAAATACTCTACCATCTTCTTCAATATCTATTTTAACACCAGTTTCAGCAATAATTTTATTAATCATTTTTCCACCAGGTCCAATTACATCTCTTATCTTATCTACTTTGATTGTTGTATTAATTATGCTTGGTGCATATTTAGATATTTCTTTTCTTGGTTCAGCTATTTGTTTTAACATAATTTCGTCTAAAATATAGTCTCTTGCAACTTTTGTTCTTTCAAAAGCTTCTTCAATTATTTCATATGTTAAACCATCTATTTTAATATCAACTTGTATAGCTGTGATACCTTTATGAGTTCCACCAACTTTAAAGTCCATATCTCCAAAGAAATCTTCTAATCCTTGAATATCTGTTAACATTATATATTTGCTTGGATCTTCATCATCTGTGATTAATCCAGTAGAAATACCTGCAACTGGTGCTTTAATTGGAACACCAGCATCCATTAATGCAAGTGTACTACCACAAATACTTGCTTGTGATGTTGAACCATTTGAGCTTAATATTTCAGATACAACTCTTATTGCATAAGGGAATTCTTCTTTTGAAGGTATTACTGGAACTAATGCTTTTTCAGCTAATGCTCCATGTCCTATTTCTCTTCTTCCAGGTCCTCTTGATGGTCTTGCTTCTCCAACACTGTATGATGGGAAGTTATAGTGATGCATATATCTTTTTGATTCTTCTTCATCTATACCATCTAGCATTTGTTCTTCACTAACCATACCTAATGTTGCAATAGACATAGCTTGTGTTTGACCTCTTGTGAATATTGCACTACCATGTACTCTTGGAAGCACTCCAACTTCACATGATAATGGTCTTATTTCATCAATTGCTCTACCATCAACTCTTTTATGTTCTTTTAAAATCATTTCTCTAACGCATTTTTTCTCTAATTTGTATAAGCTATCTTTAATATCCGTCATTTTTTCAGCAGTTGTTTCTTCTCCATATTTTTCTGTAAAATATGCTACAACTTCTTCTTCTAAAACTGCTAATTTCTCGTCTCTTACTTCTTTATCAACAGCTTGTACATCTTGGTACATTCTATCTTTGTAGTTTGCTGCAATTTCTTCATAAACTTCATGGTCAACTTCAAATGATTTATATTCGAATTTTGGTTTACCAATTTCTGCTTTTATCATTGATATAAAATCACAAACTTTTTTAATTTCTTCATGTCCTTTTTTGATAGCTGCAAGCATAATATCATTTGGTATTTCATTTGCTCCTGCTTCTATCATAGCTATTTTTTCTTTTGTTCCAGCAACTGTTAATGTTAAATCTGATATTTCTCTTTGAGATTGTGTTGGGTTTATAACTATTTCTCCATTAACATATCCAACATTTACTGCTGCTGTTGGTCCACCAAATGGTATGTCAGATATTGATAAAGCTGCTGATGCACCTATCATAGCTGCAACTTCTGGTGAATTATCTTGTTCAACTGATAATGCAGTTGCAACAACACATACATCATTTCTAAAATCTTTTGGGAATAATGGTCTTAACGGTCTATCAATAGCTCTTGATACTAAGATTGCCTTATCAGATGGTTTTCCTTCTCTTTTCAAGAAACTTCCAGGTATTTTTCCTACTGCGTATAATTTCTCTTCATAATCTACTGATAACGGGAAGAAATCTATCCCATCTTTTGGTTCTTTTGAAGCTGTAACGTTTACCATTACTACTGTATCTCCATATTTAACCATAACACTTCCATTAGCTAGTCCTGCAATTTTTCCTGATTCAATTACAAGTTTCCTTCCTGCCAATTCCATTTCATAACTTTTAAACATATTCTTTCTCCTTTATTTTTTATAAATTTCTTGTTATATATTATTAGTCATAACCTTTATAATATACTCCTTTAAAAAGCACATTATATAAGCTACCACTATAATATATACAAGATAAAATTAACACCAATTTTAAGTTTGCTAAAACACAACTTAGGGCGCTTAACAAAAGTAAACGCCCTAAATATAATGTTATTTTCTTAAACCTAATTTTTCAACAATGTCTCTATATCTTTCAACATCATTTTTAGCTAAGTAGTTTAATAAATTTCTTCTTTTACCAACCATTTTTAAAAGTCCTCTTCTTGAATGGTTATCATGAGTATGGATTTTAAGATGTGCTGTTAATTCATTAATTCTTTCTGTTAATAAAGCTATTTGAACTTCTGATGAACCAGTATCTTTTCCATCTCTTCTATAAGTAGAAATTATTTCTTGTTTTCTTTCCTTTGTCATGATATATACACCTCCTATTAAATTTTATATGCCTTAAACTGAACTAAAAGTTGGTGTTCTCTTGTAGCTAAGTATAAGGTAATTTTTGACAATAATATTTTACTATATTTTCCTAAAAAATGCAAGTGTTTTAGCAAAATAATTATTTATATCAAAACTAAAATAGAGAAAATAATTACTTTGATAATATTTATGCCTATTGTGTAATAATTTATAAAATGAATTCCTATATTATTTACTTCATCATATTCTGATATAAGTTTATCTTTTTCTTCTTTTTCTAAAATTTTGGTTTCTTCAATATATTCTTTTGCAATAAATCTAGCCTTTATCATTGCCTCATTTTCTAAGCTAAATCTTATTATATATTGTATTAAACTTAAAAAGATTAAAATTATTATATGTATATTGGCATAAGGTAACTTATTTAAAATTTCCAATATCATTACAATCCAAAAATATATTAAATATATGTTTGTAAATATAAAATTTGCCCATAATGTTGTTTTGTTTTGACAGCTATGCACACATTCATGTGCAATTGTTTGTATCTTCATATAGTTTTGTTTAAATTTACCTATTGTAATGGTGTTATTAAATATTGTATATAAACAACTATTATATTCTTCATATTTTTTAATTTTTACATTACTATTATTATCTAATTTCTTCAAAATATCTTCACACATTTGTTCATCACTTAAAAATTTGGTTGATAAGTGTTCTAATTCGTCTGTTCCTCTATCATTCATTTGTTTAATACTCTTAAAATTAAGATTCAAAAAAATTTTTAATAAAATTAATGTAATTGCACAACATATTATTACTACTATTTCAAACATTTGATTTTCTCCTTTGTATTTAAAGGCAAGTAACTTTTATGTTGCTTGCCTTCTTTTATTTTCTATTAACTTAAAACCTCTTTCACTGCATCTCCAATTATTTTATTAACATCTGCAAGTAAAATATTAAATTTAAATTCTGCATCAAAATATTCTGTCACGTTTTCTTTTGATAAAAGTTCTGTGTAAGTATCTTGTAATTCTTTTTCTTTATCTTTGCTTACTTCTAAACCTTGCATAGCCGAAATTTGTATTTCATATCTTAATGTCTCAAATTTATTAATCATTTCGCTAATTTCTTTGTTAGATTTCACAATTTCTTTATATTTTTTATAATTCTTAAATTCATCTGAATCTTTTATCTCTTGTGCCAACTTATTTACTGTATCATAAACATTCATTTTAAATTTCCTTTCTTGGCTTACGCATATGCTTGGCGTTTTCTAAATTCAAGTAATTTTGAAAGTTCTTTTTCTTCTCCTTTATTTTTCTTCAATTTAGCTGCTTTTTCTTGTGCTTCTTGTTTTGCTTGGCGTTCAGCCATTGTTTCGCATATTGCTTTTTGATAAGAAAAATGTGTGTCTTGTGCTATTTTAGTCCAGTTATATAATTCTTTAACTTTATTTTTAGCATTTTTTGAAATTTCATTACATAATTTATGGTCAAATAACAGTGTTAAAATCGAATCTGCTATTGAGTTACTATTTCCTGCATAGCTTTTCATTCCATTTACACCATGTTCTACTATTTCATTTAAACCACCTATATCTGAAACAACTATTGGATTTCCTGCAAGCATACCTTCTAATGCAACAATTCCAAACGGTTCATATGTACTTGGAAAAACTGCAATATCTGCACATTTATATAACTTGCATAAAGATTTGTGATCCATATATCCAGTAAAATATACTTTATTTCCTAATCCTAAATGTTCTACTTCTGCTTTAAGCTCATCTATCATTCCGCCTTTACCTGCTATAACAAGTTTTGAATCATGATAGTTTTGTAATATTTTAGGCATTGCCCCAATTAAATATTGAACACCTTTTTCATATACTAACCTTCCTGCATAAAGTATTATTTTTTCATTATCTGTTGCATAATTTCTTCTAAAATCATAATCTCTTTCTATTCCACTATACATAGTTAAGTTTACACCATTTGGTATAACATTTATTTTTTCGAATGGTAACCCAAAGTTTCTTTGCAATTCGCATTTCATATAATTGCTGTTTACAATTACTTCATTTGCTTCATATGTAAGCATCCACTCTGTATCATTTATATATCTTTGTGTTTCATCATGAATTCCGCTATTTCTTCCCGCTTCTGTTGCATGAATTGTTGCAACTATTGGTATATTGTAAGAGTTTTTTAATGATTTTGCAGCATATGCTACTAGCCAATCGTGTGCATGGATTACATCAAATTTTCCTTCTTTATCTATTAACTCATTTGCTTTTGCTAATAAATTAAAGTTCATTTGCATAATCCAATCTATAAAATTATTAGGGTTTATCATATAGTTGTCTACTCTATAAACCTTAACACCTTTGTCATCTTCGTAATATGGTAAATTTCCTTCTCTGTAAGTAACAACAGTTACTTCATGCCCATCTTTTATTAACCTTTTAGATAAATCATGAACAACTCTCGCTATTCCTCCTACAATTCTTGGTGGATATTCCCAAGTCAGCATTAGTATTTTCATAACTAAAATGCTCCTTTCAAACTTTCTTTTGTAATCTCTATGTATTGTATACAAATTATCGCAAAAAGTAAATAAAAAAATGCAAAAATTTACAAAAATTTTGCATTTTCTTTTTTAATTATTTATTATTATTTTTAATATAGTTCCATGCATCTTTACACATATCGTCTAAATTCTTTTCTGCAATCCAATTTAACTCTTCTTTTGCCTTAGTTGGATCCGCATAACATTCAGCTATATCTCCTGGTCTTCTTGGAGCAATTTCATATTTTACATTTATGCTATTTGCTTTTTCAAATGCTTTTACAATTTCTAAAACAGAATAACCATTTCCAGTTCCTAAGTTATATGGTATAGCGCCTTTTGAATTTCTAGCTTTTTCTAATGCCTTTACATGTCCTATTGATAAATCCACAACATGGATATAGTCTCTTACGCCTGTACCATCTTTTGTTGGATAATCATTCCCAAACACATTTAGATGGTCTAACTCTCCTATTGCAACTTTTGCAACGTATGGCATTAAATTGTTTGGTATTCCATTTGGATTATCTCCTATTAAGCCACTTTTATGTGCTCCGATTGGATTAAAATATCTTAATATTATAGCTGAAAAATCTTTATCTGCAACACATACATCCTTTAATATTTGTTCTATCATTAATTTAGTACTACCATATGGATTTGTAGTAGATAAAGGAAAATCTTCTTTTATTGGAACAGTTTTAGGTGCTCCATATACTGTTGCTGATGAACTAAACACCATTTTTTTACAATTATATTTTCTCATTAAATCTAATAGTACTAAGGTACCAGTTATATTATTATGATAGTATTCTATTGGTTTTTGTACAGATTCTCCAACAGCCTTCAACCCTGCGAAGTGAATTACTACTTCTATATCGTTTTCCTGAAATACTTTCTCTAAATTATCTTTATCTAGTAAATCTACCTCATAGAATTTAAAATCTTTTTTAGTAATTTCTTTAATTTTATTTAAAACCTCAGGTTTACTATTTACGAAATTGTCTACTATTACAATTTTTTCTCCTGCTTCTAATAGTTCAACAGAAGTATGACTTCCAATATATCCTGCTCCACCAGTCACCAAAATACTCATATTAATTATTCTCCTCTATAAAATGATTATATAATTCTACTGCTGTTTTAGGGCTATCTACGCCTTCTTTATTCTTTATTGGTGCAAAATCTTCTTCTCTTTTACCCCTTAAAATAGCAATATCATTAAAATATTCCCAAGCATCAAAGATAAATGTTTCAAACTTGTATGCATTAGGTTCTGTTGGTTTTATAATTTCACCCTTATCATCTAAATACTCTGCTTTTTTGTTTGCTATATGATATGGTAATTTTTTATCTGCTAATACTTTTAATGCGTTCATTGAAAATAGATTACACATTATGTGAGATTCTCCAAATGTTAATTCTCCATCTTCATTTCTCTGATTCTTCATTTTATCAGACATTTCAGAATATTCTATTACTTTTATTTTATCATTAATTTTGCAAATCGCTCCTACTTTTTCATCTGGTGAATTCTTCATTAATGATTTTGTTGCAATTTCTACTTTTCTTTCTTCTGCTAAACCTATTAATGTTGTATCTGCAATCTTTAATAAAATATTATCAATAGAACCTATGAATATCCATTTTACTCCTCTTCGTTCCATATCATCTGATATTCCATTTTTATACATGGCATTAAATATTCCACCATTACCATTAGCCGCTTCTCTTATTAATTTATCTCTTCCTAATATTAATTTTTTGTTTTCTGTAATTAATGGCAAATCTTCTTGCTTAAAGAATCTTAAATGTTCATTTGGATAACCAAAATTATTATGCTCAGTAAAGAAACGTTGTATTTCTTCATTATTTTCAGTACTTGTCATAATATACCATGGTATTATAACACTATATTTTTCATTTATTTCTTCTAATTTTTCAGCTAATATTTCAAATAAAAATTTAGGATGAGGATTAATATCAACCAAAAACTCACCTTTCGGTTTATCGAATCCCAATCTTGTTCCTTGACCCCCAGACATTGTAACTAATGCATATTGATTATTTTTGATGATTTCTTCACCAAGCAAATTATATTTATTTAATTTTTCACTTGATAGCTTTTCCTTATTTAATGCAATTATTGCTTCGATATTTTCTGTGCCTATTTTTTCTTTTTTAGATAATTCATTATATAGATTATCTATTTGTTTAAAATCTAGGTTTATAACTTGATTATATATTTTTTCTTTTTCTTCATCAGATAAGATATTTAACAGTTCAATTATTTCTTGTTGAGCATACTCTTTTAGTTTATTTATAGCTTCTTGTTTAATGTTCTCATTTAACATTGTTCTTTCTCCTATCATATATATTGTATTATTGAACAATTAAGTTTGCAATTTCCTTTGTGCAATTTTCTGTATCAATTACATATTTTTTTCTAAAATTTTCTAGCTTCAAATAATCATATTTAACATTTTTTATTGAATCTAATATTTTGCTTATATCGTTCGAAATTACTCCTGGCATTTCTTTTTTATAATCAATATAAAAGCCTCTGCCATCTATATATGTATCATAATCATAATTATAAAAATAAACTGGTTTATTAGCTACTGCTGATTCAAATGCAATTGCTGAATAATCAGTTATTACATAGTCAGCTACATGCAATAATTCCATACCAGAAAAATTTGTTTTTTCTGAATATTTTTGTTCTTTACTATAACACACTATTTCTGTGTCATCATGTGATTTAATAATTAAATCAAAATTATTATAATCTATCGAGTCAATTATATTTTCAAAATTTTCTTCTGTGTTTTTTCTAAAAGTTGGTACATATAATATTTTTTTCTTATTATCTTTTTCTAATATATTGTAATATTTATAAAATTTTTCATTTATTTTTTGTTTATATGAATCAGATTTCAAAAAATCCACTCTTGGTAAAGGAATAACCTTCATTTGTTCTTCATTTGCATTAAAAGCTTCCATAAAATATTGCTTTGTAAATTCACTGGAAGTTAAAATATAAGTATAGTTTTTGTGCATATCCATAGTTAACGCAATATCAGATTTTGAACCTTCTCTTTTATCAAGTATAGAATACCCAAATTTTTTAAGTGAACCAAGTGCGTGCCATATTTGAATAACTCTTAGATTCTTTTTATGTTTCAACGTACAAATAGGAATACAATATCCGTCTAATACCACAGCCTTAGAAGTTGCTATATGATACATTTGGCGATAAATATAGAATGCATATTTTGTTTTTTCTATAATACTCTTTCCTATCATTTTATTTAAAACAACAATTTCGATATTGTTGTCTTGCTTTTTTATCTCTTCTATTAATAAATCAAAATCCAAACTCTTACCATTAGTTTGCCTACTTATAAAAGTTACTTTATTTTTTGTTTTAAATATTTTTATAAAAAAATATATTATATTATTTATTAATTTCCAACTACTTATTAGTGTTTTTTTTATTATTTTCATATCTTATATCCTAATTAATCTATTATTCTTCGAATATCCATTCACAAGTTTTTTGTGTTGATTTTCCATCACAAGCACTCATAAATTTTTTAACAAACTTTTCTTTCTTATCTTCTAATACCTTAGCATGTTTTATAGAATTTATAAGCTCTTCTGTGTTTTTTGTTATATCTCCATATACATAATCTTCAAAATCGAAATACAATCCTCTATCTTTTTTGTATTCTTCATAGTCATATACAAAATACACTAATGGCTTGTTTAGTAAAGCATAATCAAATATAACTGATGAATAATCTGTTATTAAAACATCTGTTATTAGTAACAAGTCATTTATATCTCTTTTATCCGAAAAATCAAAGTAAAAATTTTTATATTTTTCAAAATTATATGGCCACTCATTATTGCTCTTCATTTTATAATATAGCCCTGGATGCCATTTAAAAATAAATACATAATCATCATCTTTTAATTCGTTATATATTTTATCTAATTCTAGTTGTTCATAATCATAATATGAGTCTCTTAAACTCATGCCTCTATATGTTGGAGCAAATAATATAATTTTTTTGTTCTTCAAGAAAGGATATTCATCGTATAACTCTTCTTTTTTTCCATCAATATATTCTTTATTAAAAAATATATCAGTTCTAGCCATACCTGTTGCTTTTATATTATCGATATTAATTCCAAATCCTTCTGCGTAGCACCATCTAATCTCATCAGCTGTAACACATGCTTTTGTATAATTCTTATGGCCTGTTATTTTGTTACTTTCTTTATCTTGTCTACTGTATCCAAATTTTTTAAACGCTCCTGCGCCATGCCAAAGCTGGCATATTTCCTGTCCTTTTCTAACTTTAATTATTGATATAAAACTAGAATAATCATCTAATATTATATATTTTGATGTAATAACATCATAAATTAAACTAATTTTTTCCTTAAATTTTCTTTTTTCTTTTCTATCACTTTTCAAACTTAAAACTTTTTCATACTTCTCATCATCTATATACTCATATACAAATTTTAGGTTTCCATCTAAAACACTTCTAACATCTGATAAAAATAATACCTTATTATCTTTAAGTTTATAAAAAATAGATAAAAATCTAGTGATGATGTAGAACATAACTATTCTTGCACCAGTTTTCATTCTTCTAATTAATATTTTAAAAGTTTCTTTCACCTTTTTCTCCTAACTTATTAGTTCTTGAACAATCCTCTTTGTTGAATTTCCATCACAAGAGCTTAAAAACTTTTTCTTAAATTTTTCTATATTATTCTCTTCTATTTGATCATATTGTAAGTTTGTTAATAATTCATTAAAATTATTTATTTGCTTTCCGTATATATATTCATTAAATTCATAATAAAAATCTCTTTTTTCTTTATACTCTTCATAATCCGGAGTATAAAATATTAGTGGTTTTTTTAAAAATGAATATTCAAATATTACCGAAGAATAATCTGTTATTAATAAATCCGTTACTAATAATAAGTCGTTGATTTCTCTATATTCATCTGTAATGTTTAATATTTTATCTTTAAATTTTTCTTCAATTATTATTTTATTCTTTATGAATGGATGCATTTTAATTATAAATATATCATTTTTTTCTAAATTATTATATATTTTTTCTATATTAATAAAACCTGCTGGATAATAGCCTTCATTTACATTATTCCCTCTAAAAGTAGGAGCAAATAATATTATCCTTTTCCCTTTTAATACGCTCATTTTTGCAAATAATCTTTTTCTTATTTTTTCTTTTTCTTCTTCATCAAAAAACATATCCGTCCTTGGTACTCCTAAACTATGTACCTTGTTTATATTAATACCAAAAGCTTCTGCATAATTTTCTCTAATAGCTTCTGAACTTACTATTGTATCAGTATAGTTCTTATGTGTAAGAGATTTTTTCGAATATTCTTTCATTTCTCTGCTATAACCAACTTTTTTAAAAGCTCCACAAGCATGCCAAACTTGAATTAATTTAGCATTTTTTCTAATCTTAAAAGTATATATTAATGGAAAATAATCATCAATTATAATATACTTAGCATCAGCTATTTCTTTTGCACATACTAATTGAAAAAAAATATTGTTACATGATTTTGTTATTATTTTTATTTTTTTTTCAGGATTATTACGACATAAATAATTGTATATATATAATAAATTACCAGATAATTCTTTTCTAGTATTTGATACTAATATTATTTTTTGTGTATCCATATTATATATTTTTTTAAGGAAATTATATAAAATAATATATGGTATTTTTTTTACCCTTTGTAAAAATGGGTAAAATGTCTGCTTTAACATTCTACATGCTCCATTTCATAACAGTTTTAAAATAATTATTCATATCTGCATCAAAAGCTTTATATATATCACTTAAAGCTTTAACTTCTATTCTGTCGCAAATAATGTTTTCTACATAATCTTGTGTTTGTGGGTCTTGTAATAATTCTACGGCCTTTTTAAAATCTGTATATCCACTTCTACTATTACCCAAAAGTATTAATCCTTTTTCTAATACCATTCTTGTATTTATACGTGGTGGATCTTCTGAAACACCAAGAAGCGTTATTGCTCCTTGTGGATTTATACAATCTATCATTTGTTCAATAGCTGATTCCGCTCCTGCTCCACCAACACATTCAAATCCGTGGTCAATTTTAAAATCTTTTTCAAGCTCATCTACAAGTTTTATCTCATCAGCAAAAGAAAAATAACTTAATTTTTCTCTATTAACTCCTAAAACAACCAATTTTGCATCTGGGAAGTATTTTTTTAATACCAGAGCTGTTACATATGATACGCTTCCATCTCCCCATATTCCTAGTACTTTTCTTCTTTGATGTGCTCTTTCATTAAAGTTTTCTATTCCGTTTACAGAAACAGATAAAAGTTCTAGTAAAGATGCTATTTCTGGATTTATATTTTCTATTGGTATTATTCTATTTCTTCTCATATATACTAACCCTTGCATAAATCCATCTTTACTACTTGATCTAAATTTTGATTTTAATCTATAATTTTCTTTTATAACTTCATCTTCATCGTAAGGTGTATTAGGTATTAAAACAACTTTTTCTCCTACTTTGTACTCTTTTTTAGGATCATACAATACTTCCCCTATAGCTTCATGAATTAAAGTTAAAGGTAACTTTTTAGCTAATACCTCTTGTTTTCTTTTACCCTGATAATATCGTTGATCTGCTGCACATATAGACATGTAAGTAGGTTTTACAATTATGTGATTTTTAGGTAAATCTAATTGTTCAAAATTAATTTCTAACTTTTTAGGTTCTACTAATTTTATAATTTGATTAATCATTTTTAACTTCAACTCCTAACATTAAAGATGCCATTTTTAAATCGTATGGTGTTGTAACTTTCATATTGAATGATTCTCCATTAACTATTTTCACTTCTTTGTTTTTAATTACGAACATTTTACAAGCATCTGTTAATATATCTTTTTCTTCGTCTGTTAAAGAAGAATATACATTAATAAATGTATCTACCTTAAATGTTTGTGGAGTTTGTCCTAGATACATATAATCTCTTATTGGTATATTTGATATTGTAGTTTTATTTTGAGCTTCTACAATTGTATCAAAAGCTGGAATAACTGTATCTACTGCATCTGTTGTTTTGCACACTTCTATATTATCTTTAATAATTCTTTGTGTAATAAATGGCCTTACCGAATCATGAGTTACTATAACATCTTCATCATTTAATCCATAATTACCTTTTATGTGGTTACAAATATTTAATATTGTATCATTTCTTGTTGTTCCACCACATATAACATCTATTTTGCTTGTATCACAATACTTTTTTATTAAATCGTCTGAATATGATTTCCAGTTAGCTGGTACTGCTACAACTATTTTATCAATATCATTTGATATTAAAAATTGTTCTATTGTATGTATTAAAATTGGTTTATTTCCAAGTAATAAAAATTGTTTTGGTAGATCAGTTCTTCCCATTCTTGTACCTATTCCACCTGCTAAAATTCCTGCATAATTCATATTAATTACCTCCATTTTTAAATTATTATATTAATATCATATACTACTTTTTTTGTCAATTCAACCATTCTTTTCTACATTTTATCTGGCATTTCAATTCCTAATAAATTCATACCATTTTTTAATATTAAACCTGTAATATATGTTAAGTATATTCTTGCATTTTTTTCTTCTTCGATTTCTGACATAATTTTATATTCGTTATAGAAACTGCTAAATGCTTTTGCTACATCTATCAAATATCTTGCTAATATTGAAGGTTCATTTTTATTTACCGCTTCAATTATTGTTTCTTGGAAATTATATATTAATTTTATAACTTTAATAGCTTCTTTATTATCTAATTGTTTTGTGTCTATTTCTTTAACACTTGGTAATTTATTTATATTATTTAATATACTTTGTGTTCTTACATAAGTATATTGAACATAAGGTCCTGTTTCACCATTGAAGTTTAAAATAGTATCCCAATCAAATATTTCATCTTTAATTCTTCCAGATGATAAATCATTAAATATAATAGCTCCAATTCCAACTTTTCTAGCTACTTCTTCTGTATTTTCTAAATTAGCATTTTTTTCTTTAATTATATCTTTTGCTCTTTGAATTGCTTCATTTAATAAATCTTCAAGCTTTATTATATTACCTTCTCTTGTAGACATCTTTCCTGTTTTTAATAGGACCATTCCAAATGGTACGTGAATTAATCCATTTGTATATTTTTCATCCATACCTAATAATTTGGCTACTTCAAATACTTGTTTAAAATGTAATACTTGTTCATATGATGTAACATATATTGCTTTATCAAAATCATATGTTCTTGCTCTATGTAAAATTGCTGCTAAATCTCTTGATGCATAAGTAGAAGAACCATTAGTTTTTTCTATAATACATGGTGGCATTTTACATTCTTCTAAATCAATAATTTTTGCACCTTCTGATACTACAAGTTTACCTGTTGCTTCAAGTATTTTAAGAGTTTCTGGAACTTTGGGTGCAATAGCCGCTTCCCCCTCCCAAGAATCGAACTTTCCACCTAATAAGTTATATATTTTTTGGAATTCTTTTAAACTTAACTCTCTAAATCTTTTCCATAATTCAACACAGTATGAATCCCCATCTTCTAATAGTTTAAAGTTATTTCTACAATTTTCTAATACCTTTTCATCTTGTTTGCACAAATCATTTATTCTTACATAAATCTTGGTAAGTTCTTCAATAGGATTTTCATCTATATTATATTCATGTCCCCACAATTTATATCCTTCTATCATTTTGCCAAATTGTGTTCCATAATCACCTAAATAATTTAGACCTTTTACATCATATCCTATATATGAATATAGATTATATAAAGCTTGTCCAATAACAGTTGAACGCAAATGTCCTATATGGAATGGTTTTGCAATATTAGGGTGCGAATAATCTATAACTATATTTTTACCATTACCTATTTGAGATTTTCCGTATTCTTTACCTTTTGAATCTATTTCTTCTAGTGTATTTTTTACTAAACTATTTTTGTTTATATAAAAATTAAGATATCCACCAACAACTTCTACTTTGTCTAATATTTCAATTTTCACTTCTATTTTTTCTTTTAATTCATTTGCAATAAGCGGTGGTGCTTTTTTTAGTTCTTTTGCTAATTTAAAACAAGGAAAAGCGTAATCTCCCATATTTTCATCTGGTGGTATTTCAATATATCCTTCTAATTCATTAATGTCTATATTTGTAATTGTGCTAATTGTTTTAGCTATTTCATTTTTAAAATTTAACATTTATTTTCTCTCCTTTTTTAACTTCTTTATTATACTAAAAAAAGAACATATATGCAAGATATATGCTCTTTTTAATTTATTAATTTTTAATATATTTCTATTATTCTCCAAAACAAATTCCAATATTTTTTGCAGTCTTGAATAGGTCATGTTCTCTAGAAACTTTTCTAATATTACTTTCAGCAGTATTTCCAGATACAGCACCTATTTCTTTATTATTTCCAACTACATCTTCCAATGAAACACTGTCTAATTTTCCGTTTTTAATAACTGTTAAAACTCCAAATTTACCTTCTAATGCAAGTTCCATTGCTTTTGAGCCATATTTTGTAGATAATACTCTGTCAAATGCTGTTGGAGTTCCTCCTCTTTGCATATATCCAAGTGTTGTATTTCTGGCTTCTAAACCTGTTAATGTTTCTAATTGTTTAGCTACTCTATCTCCAACACCACCAAGTTTTGTATTATCAACTCCGACTCCATTATCTCTTACATTCTCAACAGTAATTGTTCCGCCTTTTGGTGACGCTCCCTCTGCAACTACAACTACACTGAAACATTTACCTTGTTTCTTTCTCTCTTCCACTTTTTGTGCAGCTATATTTATATCATATGGTACTTCTGGAATTAGACAAATATCAGCTCCTCCTGCTATTGCAGATTCTAATGCTATCCACCCAGCATATCTTCCCATTACTTCTAAAACCATTATTCTATGGTGTGTTTCACCGGTTGAATGTAATCTATCAATTGCTTCTGTTGCAACAGATACAGCTGTATTGTATCCAAATGTTATTTCTGTACAAGCCACATCATTGTCAATTGTCTTAGGTATTCCTATTACATTTATACCTTTGGTTGAAAAATCTCTTGCTGATTTTTGTGTCCCATCTCCACCTAGTGTAAACAAACAATCAAAACCATCTTTTTTAACATTTTCAACACATACATCTGATAAATCTTTATACACTACTTGTCCGTTTTCTTCAACTTTATAGTTAAATACATTTGCATTTGTAGATGAACCGATTATTGAACCACCTTTATGAAGAATACCTGATGCTGTTGTTGCTGAATCTAATTTTATATATTCATTTTTTAATAATCCTCTATATCCTTCTATAAATCCATAACATTCTATACCATGACTTTCTGCTGTCTTTACAATTCCTCTTATAACTGCATTAAACCCAGAAACATCTCCTCCATTTGCTAATATTGCTACTTTTTTTATCATAATCTATCTCCTTTTACAATTTTATACTATTATTATATCAATAAAAAAATAAATTACAACATTTTTTTAAATATTTTCCAGTCCTCCTTTTAAATTATACACTTGCATATACCCTAAATTTTCTAAAATTTCTACTGCTTGTTTGCTCCTTATACCATATTCGCAACACACTAATAGCCTTCTCTGCTTGTTTTGTACATAATTTTCTATATTTCTTTTGATTTCTGGAAGCGGAATATTAATTGCTCCATTTAAATGATTCTCTCTATATTCTCTTTTACTTCTTACATCTATAACTATATAATCCTTCAAATTAATATCTGTATAATTCAATTCTTTTATATTTCTTTCACATTTTTTACTTGTTTGGATATTTTTCCACATTTTATTAAAACATATCATTTTATTCACATTCCTTTTTTATTTGCTCGTAATATATATTATGAGTCTTGTAATATTTTTGTTATATTACCGTAATAAAATGTACTTTTGTCTTATCGTTAAGTATTTTGTTCTATATTCGCGTATTTTCAAACAAAATACGCTCCTTTCATCTTTTTATCTCTTGTCTTTTTATTACAATTATATTTCAATATTTTTGCATTTAAATTTCTTTTTCTTTTATTATGTTACCTGTTTTTGTGGTTTAGGTTTACATATAACCGTTTTGAATTCTTATGTGGATATTGTGGATAACTCTGTGAATAACTATGAATACTGGATTTATTTTTAAACTTTTACACTTTTGCATAATAAACAGGTTTACAAATTTTTGTTCTGTTAGTCTTATTTAATATTATGTGTACTTGTTTTAATGGTAAAAAATAAACAAAACCTAAAATAAGTTTTGTTTATTTCAATTTTATTCAATTTCGTTTTCTTGTTGTATTACATTTTTCTCATTCTTTTTTTCTTTTTCTAACATATCAATTAATTCTTGAAGTTTTGTTATATCTTTTCCTATCATTTCAAAATTATGTGCTGCTGTTGAATCCTTTAAGTTTTGATTTGCTTGTATAATTGAATTAATCAAATCTTCAATGGTATCCGTGTTTTCAATTGTGATATCTACCGCTGATTGTGATACTAAATTTGTTAAAGCTTCTTTTATATTATCACCTATTGCAGCTTTATTGCTAAAAGCAACAACAACTTTTTTTAATAACGGTATTGCATTTTTTTCATTTAATTGAGTTTGATATATTGGTTCTACATAAAGTAATGAATTATTTATAGGTACTATTATTATGCTTTTAGTAATTTTAGTTCCTGTTACATTTATACTTTCTATTTCTTTTGATATTGTTTCGTTTTCTTCTATTTCTTTATCAAGTTGTCTAGGTCCTAACACATTACTTCCAGAAGCATATTTATACAACTTCAATTTCATTTCACCATTATTATTTACAGTACCAATTAGGAAGGAAGTAATATTTTGTTTTCCTTCAACAGTATAAGGTATAACTAAACCAATCTTATTTTCTCCATTTTCTTTTACCATTGTATAATATGGCTCTAATTTTGTACTTGCGGATGATTTAGTTGTTGTTGTATATGTTGGATATGCCCAAATGTCATCTCCTCTATATAAAACATCTTCTGTTACATTGTGATAATTTTTTAATATTTCTGATTGTACATTATATAGATATTCTGAATAAACAAAATGTGATGACACTGATGTAGGTATTGTATCACCATATTTAAATAAATCTGGATACATTCTTTGATATGCCATTACAATAGGATCTGTTTTATCCATAATATAAAAATCTACTGTTCCATTATATGCATCTATTAATACTTTTACTGAATTTCTTATATAATTAATCTGCTTATTATTACCTTCAACATTTATATTTGTTTTTTGAGAATAAGGATATTCATTTGAAATAGTATATGCATCTAATACCCAGATTTGTTTACCTTCATCTGAAATTATCATATACGGTTCTTCATCATATACTAAATCAGGTAATATTCTTTTTGCTCTTTCTATAATGTTTCTATTCAAAAGAAATTTACTGTCTTCGGTAGTGCTCGAAAATAATATATTAAAGTCACCATTCTTAATACTTAATATAAGTCTATCAATAAAATTTAATTTAATTCCAGCAGTTCCATTATACGTGTATTCCACTATATTTGTTGGGTAATCAAACTCTGATTTTTTATTCGAATTTGTAACTATCGTGCTATCTGTTTGCATTCCAAAATATATTCTAGGCTCATCTACATTTATTATATTTCCATTAGTCTCAAACCCTTTTTGAATATATTTTATATTACCTGTTTCATCCACACTGGAAGCATCTGTTATAATTGTTCCAAAACCGTGAGTATATTCATATATTTTATTATTTTTACTTCCATCTGTTGATGATATAATTTCTCTTGGTGATACATATACTAATATATCTTTTCCATTTATTTCATATTTTTGTAATTTAGTAGTTCTATATGCATAATATCCTGAACTTGTTTGCAGTGTATTTAATGCTTTTAATGTTGTTTGTTCATCAACAAGTTTAATATTATCTATTATATCTAAATTTGCTTCAATTTTTTCTTTTGTTATACTGTCTGAACTTTCGTATTCTTGCTCTTCTATTGATAAATTATATGCTTTTTTTGTATAGTCAATATTGTATCCTATATATTGTTTTTGTGTATCTAATTTATTAGAATTAACAAATATGAAGTTAAATCCTATTATAACAATAAATAAACCAAGTAGATATGCAGGTACTATTGCAATACTTGCTAATAATTTTTTAGTTTTATCTTTTTTTAGTATATATTTTAATATTAAAGATACTGATATTATCATTACAATTCCTAATATTCTATATCCCCATAATTTTATAGAAATATCTGTGATTCCAGCTCCTATAAGTTTAGTTGATAGAGTATCTTTTAATGATATAAACTCATCGTATACTATGTTATATGTATTTAAAAATGTACTGCAAGCAATAGTTATAACTATAAGAATTGCATCTATTTTTAATGTCTTTATAAACTTACTTTTTAATAGTAATTCTTTATCTACACATTCTAAACATATGTTAAATATCAGAATATAATATGCTGCTGTATATCCTATTAATAAAACCAATATTGTAGTTATATATTTTAAAACTAATTCTATAAAAGGTTTTTGGAAAAGGAAAAATCCAATATCCATTCCAAATACTGGGTCACTTATTCCAAACCATGTGCTGTTAAAAAATAGCATTGTTTTTTCTAAAAACACAGATGTTAAAATAACACTACCAATTGCAGACAAAATAAAAGCTATTGATTTATTAGGAAGTTTAGGAATTTGTTTTTTCTCATCATCAAAGAAAACTTTTAAACCCTTTTTTATGGATTTATTTGTTATACTTATAATTAAAAATAGTACTATAAAGCTGCCTAAAAACATTTTTATTTTATATTCATTATTAGTATTAAATACACTTAAATATTGTTCACCAATTTCTAAGATTTGCAAATATTCTGCTTTATACGAAATATATGAATATATTGCAAATAAAATTATAAAAGATACAACTGCTATTATTTTTATAATTTTCATTTTTTTAAGTTTATCCATTCTATTCTCCTTCTTAAATTATTGCATCTACGAAATCTTTACTATCGAAAACTTCCATATCATCTATTGTCTCTCCAACTCCGATAAATTTAACTGGTATTTTGTTTTCATTTACTATGCCAATTACTACTCCTCCTTTTGCAGTTCCATCTAGTTTTGTTAAAACTAATCCTGTTATTGGAGCTACTTCTTTAAATGCTTTTACTTGTGATATTGCATTTTGTCCTGTTGTTGCATCTATTACCAATAGCACTTCTTTATCTGCATCTGGCATTTCTCTATCTATTACTTTTTGTATTTTATATAATTCATCCATTAAGTATTTTTTGTTGTGTAATCTCCCTGCTGTATCACATATTAATATGTCTGCACAAGTTTCTTTTGCTTTTTTTATAGCATCAAATACAACAGAAGCGGGATCTGCACCTTCTTCTTTTTTTACAATGTCACAACCTACTCTGTTTGACCATATTTCTAATTGTTCAACAGCTGCTGCTCTAAATGTATCTGCTGCTGCCATTAATACTTTTTGGTTTTGTTTTTTAAAACTATTTGCGATTTTTCCAATAGAAGTTGTTTTTCCAACACCATTTACTCCAATTACTAATAATACTGATGGTTTTGTATTTAAATTTAAAGCTTTATCATTTTCATCCATTATTTCTTGTATTATTTGTTTTAAAGATTCTTTTACTCCTTCTGTATCCTTTATGTTTTCTTTTTTTATTTTTTGTCTTAGTTTATCTATTATTTCTAATGATGTTTCCATTCCTATATCAGACATAATTAGTGTTTCTTCTAATTCTTCCAATAGTTCTTCATCAACTTTTCTAAAATTACTAAATACATCATTAAATTTTTCATTAATATTACTTTTTGTTTTTCCTAAACCTGCTTTTAATTTATCTAAAAAACTCATTTTAACCTCTTTTCTATAATAGCTTCTATATGCAAAAATAGAAGTATTTATCTTTTGAAATAAACACTTCTATTTTACCATATTTTGTACTATTTTACAATAGTTTAAACTATTCTTATTATGCTAACATTGCTTTAATTTCTTCATCTTGTTTTATATTCTCTCCTAAAAACTCATAACACTTTTTATTTTGTTTTAAGGCCTCTATTGCTACATCTTTATCATCTCTTAATCTCTTGCTTGCATACTTCACTATTATTCCTTTATTCTTCACAGCTTCTAGTACCACTTCTTTATCATCTCTCATTTCTGGACTTGCATAGTATAGGACTTGTCCCGATACTTTTAAAGCTGAAATTAATAATTCTTTATCTTTTAATAAATTTTCTCCCGTATAACAGTATGTCCATCCAGCTCTAATTACAGAGTTAAATACAACTTCTCTATCTGATTTTAATCTATCACTTGCAAATTCTAATGCTTCTGGATTATTTTCTATTGCGGCTAATACTACTTCTTTATCATCTTTAAAACTTTCATCTGCAAAATCTAATAACTCTCCTTGTTTGTATACAGCCTCTAAAACATATTCTCTATTATTATAATTTTCTTTAATTTTTGTTATTTCTATTGGTTCTGGCATTTTTTCTTCCTCCAAATCACATAATGAGAATATACTACAAGTAACATATAAAAATCAAGAGAAGTTTTAAATTATTTTAATAAAAATAAGAAGTACAAAGAATATTAATTCTCTGTACCTCCTATCTTCACTTTGGCTTTTTCCAAGAAATTACATACCTAAGACCATATTTATAGCTAGAACGATCTATAACTTTGTACCCGTTCTTTTCAAGTTCTTCAAGTACACAATTATACAAATCGTTATGATACTCTATAAAGTTCTCTTTCTTCTTTGATGCACGAATAATAGCTGATTCAATTCTTCTTAATTGCCGAACTTGTTTCTTAGGAAAATCCCTGTTCGTATTAATAGTTGAATCTGCAATATTGCTCGCTACTCTGGCTGTAATAATCATAGAAACCTCCTAAAATCTCGCTTTTCGAGTTATTTCTTATTTATTATACTATTATTTTACATAAAATGCAACATTTGTATAAAAAAGTTACACTTTAATTGTGTAACTAAAAAATATGGAGCTATTAGCCAGAATCGAACTGGCGACCTACAGGTTACGAATCTGTTGCTCTACCAACTGAGCTATAATAGCATAATAACTTTTTATATTATATCTAAAATATTCTAAATTGTAAATAAAAAACTGATACATTTTTGTATCAGTTTCTGGCTCCTCGTGTTGGACTTGACAAGCCGCGTCCTAAAAATAGTCCACCGGACTATTTTTGCCTTCATTTCATTTGGCACGTCCTTTTCAAGTCCTACAACATAAAAAAATAAAACAAAAAAGCCCATATACAATGGACTTTTTCGCTTTGGCTCCTCGTGTTGGACTTGAACCAACGACCTATCGGTTAACAGCCGAGCGCTCTACCGACTGAGCTAACGAGGAATAAATAAAAAAATCTGGCAACGACCTATCTTCCCAGCAAGGATTCTCGCAAGTATTTTCGGC